>JBJKQX010000253.1:0-4160 GCA_046704965.1 Binataceae bacterium (SeqCode) | reverse complement strand
CCAAAAAGGTGGCCAGCGAGAAGAAGTAACCTCGCCGCAGATTGAAAGGACGGAACGGGACTTTTTCGCTGTTTCGCTATTTCGTTCCTTACGCTGGAAACGCGCGGTTCCTGGAAAAGGGCCGCGCGTTTTCGTTTTCATTCTTTTGTCTCGTTTATTGAATTTGCCGATCGGCTCCTTACTCAATTCCGGTTCATCGCCTGCACCAAAACGTGCATCCCTGTACCCGATAGCGCTAACAGTATGACTCTGTATGTGTCGCTTAGGCTTCTCACGTCTATTGTAAATGGCACGTTTTTGGCTCCGTATTGGAATGGAGCGCGACCAGACGGTTTCGCGTCGCGTATCAGGAGGAATGAGCCATGAAGCGTACGTTTGCGTTTTTGAGTGCGGCCCTTTTGGTTGGTGCGATGTCGTTGCCCGCGTGGGCCCAGAGCCCGAGCGTGAACTCGCACCCGGTACAGGTGGCGCAGGCTGAAGGCACGCAAGCTGCCGAGCCGATGACCGAGGAGCAGGCAGCGCCGGAGCAGGGCGAAGCTGCGACCGAGCAGAAGGCGGAACCCAGCGAGGAGCAGGCCCAGCCGTCGGGTGAATCTTCCCCGTCGCAAGAAAGCGGTAGTGGTCAGGAAGAATAAGTCCAACTACTCACAACCGGCTCATGAAGCGCCCGGTCGAGGTTCGAAAAGCCTTGCCGGGCGCTTAAATTTTGTTGCTGCGCACTTTGCCGCAGATGATAAGCTTCCTATTGCTCGAATGTTCCTGCTAGCATCCCACGTAGCTTGCGCGAGTTCGTGGCCTGCGGAAGTTTACGAATTTGAGCATCGTTCGGGGATTGGTAGTCGCGATAGTGATATCTATCGTGCTTGCTGTCCAGGAGCCGGCCCGAGCGGCATCAGGAGCGAGATCACCGAGCCAACAGGTTTGCGACCCGCTGGCGGACTATTTTCTCGGGATGGAAGACTATCCCGAAGCAATTCGCCTCCATCTGCAGATCATCAAGCAGCACCCGGATGACGCGCTCGCTCATTACCATCTGGGGTATGCCTACGGCATGATGGGAGAGCACCGCAAGGAACTCGCCCAATACCGCAAGGCAATCGAACTGGGCCTCGACGACTGGGATCTATTCCAGAACCTTGGCCTGCTCTATCTTCAAACCGGCAATCTTCACGCCGCCATCGGCGTTCTCAATCTCGCCGTCCTTATAGCGCCCGAACAGGCAAAGGCTCATCTCAATCTGGGTATCGCGTACCAGCGCGCGGGGATGCTCAACAAGGCTGAACAGCAGGTTCTGGTAGCCCTGCAACTCGATCCCTACCAGTCCGACGAAAGGAATACGCTCGGCGCCATTTACGCGCAGCAGGGCAAATACAAGCTTGCCCGCGAGGAGTGGACCGCGTTGGCGCAAAGCAATCCTGCCTACGCCCCCGCCCTGCGAAATCTTGAGATACTCGATCGCATGGAGCATAAACGACCAGAGCGGATACCGTCGCAAACCGTGATGCATACGCCCTGAACCGCAACCTGATCCGTCTGATCGCTCTGACGAGGCTCCGTGACCGAACAGCGTCGCGGCGAGGATGATGGTCGAATCTTTCAACAATCGAACCTTCTTCCGGATGCTCGCCGTCGGGCTGACGCTTGCACTGGTCATGATGGTTGCGCCAAGTCACGCGGACGCCAGCTCCGCGAATCATCGGCGGTCGGCTCATTCCAGGCATCGACATAAGACCGTGCCCTATCATGCCGCGCTTCTGGAAGACGCGGACACGGGCCGGATTCTGTTCCAAAAGAACTCCGAGATGGAGTGGCCGCCGGCTTCGATGGCGAAGATGACGCTGCTCCTTATCGCTTCCGAAAAGATACGGGCTGGAGAATTCAGCCTCGATTCGCCGGTACGGGTGTCGAAGCTGGCCGCGAGCACTGGAGGTTCGGGAGTCACGCTGCACGCCGGTCAGGTTTATCCGCTGGGCGAACTGATGAAGGCCGCACTTATCAACTCGGCCAATGACGCCGCGGTTGCGGTTGCGCAGAAGATTGCGGGATCGGTCAAAGCTGCTGTCGCGATGATGAACGCGAAGGCGCGTGATCTCGGCATGACGCATACCGAGTATCACACGGTCGATGGCTTGCCGCCTCGTAGCCACGACGATGTGGACCGCACCGACGCTCGGGACCTTGCGACCGTCGCGCGCGCCCTGATTTACCACACCCAGATGCTCAAATGGTCGGGCATGAAGGAGGCGCCATTCGACGGCGGCCTCTGTATGCTGCACAACACGAACAGGCTGGTGGGCTGGTATCCCGGGTGCGACGGACTCAAGACCGGTTTCACTTTCGAGGCGGGCTTCAATGTGACCGCGACCGCCAAGCGCGGTAACTTGCGGCTAATCGCGGTCATCCTTGGGGCGCCGTCCAATCGTCAGCGCTTCATTCAGGCGGCGCGGCTTCTTAATTGGGGCTTCGATCATTTCGTCGCCGTGACGGCGCTCAAGCGCGGTCAGACGGTTCCAGTGAGCGTTCGCGTCGGCGCGGGCGGCCCGTCGATTCATCCGGTCGTGGCGCATGACCTCCGGGTCGTGATTCCCATCGAAGGCGCCGGGTCGCTGGACCTTCGCTACCACGTTCCATCGTTTGTCAAAGGACCGCTTCGCGGCGGCGAACGCCTCGGCGAGGTCCTGGTGCAGGATCAGGGTAAAACCGTGGGCAAGGTGGGCGTCATCAGCCCGCCTGCAATTTTGGTCAAGGGCACAGGCGGTGCTTTTGTCGACCCATCGCCTGACAAACCACATGGGAGCGACTGATGAATCCTACTGTCCGACAGCGTAATCGACGCAACCGGCGCCTTGCGCGCAAACGCCGCACCGATCCCAAGCAGGTAAGTGCGAGAAAACGAAAGATGGTCAGGAAGCGTCGTCGCGCGGGCAGGTAGGGCCGCGACGGCAGACGCGTCAAACGCGAGGACTAACGCTGTCCGCCCGCAAGGTTGTTGGTAAACGCTTCACCGCAAAATTGACACGAGTCACGGTGCCGGTTACCAATGATTGTGCCTCTTCGTTTTTCAATTTTCAGCGGAACAGCGGTTTGGAGCGAGGTTCGGTAATCGCGGTCATTCCCGCGCGCTACGCATCGTCACGCCTGCCCGCAAAGGCACTGGCGGATATCGCGGGAGTGCCGATGGTGGTGCGGGTATGGCGACAGGCGAGCAAGGCACGCTCGCTCAGCCGGGTAGTAGTCGCCACTGACGACGAGCGTATTGCGGCGACCGTGCGTGAGGCGGGCGGCGAAGCGATAATGACCTCGCCGGCGCATCAGAGTGGTACCGACCGAATAGCCGAGGTCGCGCGAAATCTGCGGGCCGACGTTTACCTGAACGTTCAGGGCGACCTGCCGTATTTCGACCCCGGCGACCTGGACGCGCTCGCGGCGGTGATGACAGCCGACGCGTCGCTTGAGATGGCGACGCTTGCGACGCCGATTATCGACGCCGACGAATGGTATAATCCCAATGTAGTCAAGGTGGTATGCGGCGCCTCCGGCGACGCGCTCTATTTCTCGCGAAGCCCGATTCCGTTCGGGCGCGATATCACGGGCGTACCGCCGGGAGCACTGCGTCACATCGGAGTGTACGCGTATCGGCGCGATTTCCTGCTTCGCTTTGCCTCGCTCGAGGGGGGAAAACTCGAACGTATCGAAAAGCTGGAGCAGTTGCGCGCGCTGGAAAACGGGCACCGCATCAGGGTGGTCGCATCGGTCGAGCCACCGGTTGAGGTGGATACGGCAGAAGACCTTGAACGGGCCCGACGGGTTGAATCAATCAAGTCATGAGCGGGGAGGAGTAATGGTGGAGCGCGGCAAAACCAAGTTTATTTTTGTTACCGGCGGAGTCGTGTCCTCGCTCGGCAAGGGTCTTGCCGGAGCGTCGCTCGGTGCGCTGCTTGAGGCGCGAGGACTCAGGGTCACGTTCCTAAAGATGGACCCGTATATCAACGTTGACCCGGGAACGATGAGCCCGCTGCAGCACGGCGAGGTTTTCGTCACCGACGACGGCGCCGAGACCGACCTCGACCTCGGGCACTACGAGCGCTTCTTGGACGAGGACCTGACCGCCGCGAACTCGTCGTCGAGCGGCCAGATCTACGACGAGGTGATCCGCAAGG
>JBJKQX010000252.1:0-3602 GCA_046704965.1 Binataceae bacterium (SeqCode) | reverse complement strand
CGCCCTTAAAGCGGCGCGCAAGCTGACCGGACGGACCGGATTCGTCGCTTTCGACGGCGCCTACCATGGCGACACGATGGCCGCTCTGGCACTGTCGGGGAATCCTTCGTTTCGGGCTCCGTTCGAGCCGCTTCCGGGTCCCGTGCGTCATTTGCCCTATGGTGACGCGGCGGCGCTTGGGGCGATCGACTCGACCGTCGCGGCCGTGATTATCGAGCCGGTGCAGGCCGAAGGCGGAGTCCGTATACCGGATGTCTCCTTCATGAAGGCGTTGCGCGAACGATGCGATCTGGTCGGCGCGATGCTGATATTCGACGAAGTTCTGACCGGTTTTGCGAGAACGGGCCGGTTGTTTGCGCTTGAACACTTCGGGGGTGCCCCGGACATCGTGATTCTCGCCAAGGCGCTCGGCGGGGGACTGCCGCTGGGTGCCTTCTGTGGCGGTGAAGAACTCATCTCGTCGCTGGCCCACGATCCTCCGCTTGGCCATATCACGACCTTCGGCGGCCATCCGCTGTCATGCGCCGCGGGGCTTGCGTCGCTCGACGTGATCTTGTCGCGAAATCTGGCGGAGCGAGCCGACCGCGTGGGCCGCGAACTTGCCGACCGTATCCGCGCTCTCAACGCTCCCGAAGTGGCCGACGTGCGCGGCGTCGGGATGCTGGTAGGTATCGAGTTTCGCGACGCGGCATTTGCCCACCGGTTCGTGGCCGGCACTCTCGCCGAGCGGGTGGTGGTCAACTGGACGCTCAACGCGGATCGCGTGGTGAGGCTTGCGCCTGCGCTCACCATCGAAGGTTCGGATATCGATTTTGCTATCGACGCAATGGGGCGGGCTCTTGCCTGGGTACGCGAGTCGGTAAAGGATTGAGCGTGGGGTCGGTGTCAAACGCCGGAAAAAGGGGGCCTTTGTCTTTGCGTAGAAAGAGGGCGGAAACGAACAAACGCCTGGACTCGGGCGGTTTGAGCCAGCGACAGCTTGCGCGCGACGACGACGATGCGATCGCGGTGCTGCGCACCAGTGGTTCGATCGCGATAATCTTCCTTGTCGCCTATTTCGTGTACGACGTCCGGGGCAACGTTGGCGCGTCCTCGGTCGTGGCTCTGTACCATTGGATTTCGATCTCCGCCGCGATGCTGTTTTTCGGCGTGACCTGGATGCCGCTGTTCCGCCGGCACTGGAAATCCTGGGTCATCGGTTTTTCCATCACGCTCCTGTGGTTTTTCATTCTGATAAGCCGGCATACCCACGACTCGGAATCCCGCTACATTGCGATTCTGTTGTTCCCGATTGCGACCGCTTCGTTCGTCAACTGGGGCTGGCGCTGGCAGATTGCGATGAACGCGGTATGCATCGGGATGTATGAAGCCGCGCAGGTGCTGGTGCCGCTTCGGGCCGACACCGGCTACCGATGGCTGGGCCTGTTCGCGGCTATCGCGCTTGCCGAGGCGACTGCGGTTTTCATGCAACGTTACCGCGAGCGGATAAAAGACCAATTCCAGAAGCTGATAGACGCCGCGGCTTTCCGCGAGAGCCAGATCGCGACCATGGCGCACGACATCCGAAGTCCGTTGGCTGCTGTGACCGGCTTCGTCGATTTGTTGCAGGACGACGACCTGAGCGTCGAGGAACGGCAGGCATTGATCGCGCGTATCGGTTCCACGGCATGGAACATGGATCTGGCGGTCGCCAACGTGCTGGATCTTTACCAGCTCGAAGAAGGCTACCTGCGCGGTATCCCGGCGCGAATCCATCCGGGCGAGGCTATCGCTGAAGCGGCGGAGACCTGTGCTGCCCAGGCTGAACGCAAAGGCGTCTGAATGAGGACCGAGTGCGGCGAATTGCCCGAAATTGAGGCCGATCCCCGCTTCGTCGGGCGAGTGGTGAGAAATTTTCTTGCCTACGCGATCTCGCGGCTAGGGGGCGGGGAAGTGATGCTGAAGGCACAAGTTGATGACGGGAAAATGGCGGTCAAGGTCAGAGATGACGGGCCGGCTTTGAGCGCGCGAGAGCTGGGTACGATGTTCATGCGTCCGGGCGAAAGCCGTAACGCCCGCGCGAATCTCGGACTTTATATCGCGCGCGCGCTGGTAGAGTCGGTTGGCGGACGGGTCGAAGCGCGGCCATTAGGCGAAACCGGTCTCGAAATCAGCGCCGAGTTTCCGGTTTCGTCAGCGTCACGTCTACCTGATTCATGACCTTCGCTGCAGCCCCGGCGGGGAATGCCTGCAATTGCTCACGGCTCGGGAATGTTTTAGCGTTTTGATGTGGACCCCGACCCTAGTCAGGCCCGTGTGGCCGTTCGCTTGGCGTGTAAGCCAACCCACCCTGAGGAACAGAAACTCCATCTGCAAAATCGCCGCTGCCGGCGTGCCTTGTGAAAAAAGCGCCCGGAGAATTTGAACTCATCGCCCGTTTGGTGCGTGGGCTCAGTTCGAGCCGTCGAACCGTGCTTGGACCCGGTGACGACTGCGCGATACTTGCCCCCACCCGCTCAAGGCAGCTCTTTACTATCGACTCGATGCTCGAAGACGTGCATTTTCGTCTCGAATGGGGAACACCCGAAAAACTTGGAGCGAAATCGCTCGCGGTCAACCTGAGCGATATAGCTGCGATGGGCGGCAGACCGACGGCCTGCGTGGTGAATCTCGCCGTCAGGCCGGGACTCGACGCACGATTCTTCGACCGCCTTTACAGCGGGATGCGTTCGCTTGCCAATGAGGCGAAGGTCGATATCGTGGGTGGCAACGTGACACGCGCTGGCAAGTTTGGCATCACTATGGCACTGCTTGGAGAGGCTCGGGCCGGAATCATGAGACGAGACACGGCGCGCCCGGGCGATCAGATTTTCGTAACCGGTACGCTTGGCGATTCAGCCGTGGGGGTGCGCATTCTTTCGGGACGAATCAAGGCGACGGGCAAGACCAGACGGTTCCTGGTCGAACGTCATCTCAGTCCCACTGCACGACTTGCCGCAGGTGCGGCACTTGCGCGCTTGCGCCCGGTCCCGGCGGCGATAGATATCAGCGACGGTCTTCTTCAGGACCTCGGTCACGTGCTTGAGCGCAGCCGGGTAGGTGCGGACATAGACGCGGAGAAGGTTCCGACCTCCGCGGAATATCGCGCCGTCATGGGCGACGATCTGTCACTTGCGCTCGGCGGCGGCGAGGATTACGAACTTCTGTTTTGTCTCAGCCCCGGACGCTCGCAAGCTGAGCTCTCGCGACGCCTTGGGGTGCCCGTGCGCCATATCGGCTCGATTGTTCGCGGACGCGAGCTTCGTGTGCGTGACGCGCGGGATGGGTCTGCTTCGCAGGTACGTGGCTGGGATCAGTTGAGAGGAAAACTCTAAAAGCTTTTTCGACCGATGCAGATTCTGCCGATCGTGGTCGTTGCCCTGCTGATTGTGAGCGCAACGCTCGCGGCCTCTGAAACCGCTATCTTCGCACTGGTACGGCTTGAGGGTATTCGCGAGAAGCTCTCGCAGCCGGTGCGTTATGCCGTCAACCGCCTGATGCGCCGGCCGTTCGAGTCGCTGATTCTCGTGATCGGGCTCAACGAGACCGCCAACGTCTTCGCCGAGTCGCTGGCAACCGCCTTT
>JBJKQX010000251.1:0-15304 GCA_046704965.1 Binataceae bacterium (SeqCode) | reverse complement strand
CAGGTAAGGTTCTTCGCGTTGCGTCGAATTGAACAGCATGCTCCACCGCTTGTGCGGGCCCCCGTCAATTCCTTTGAGTTTTAACCTTGCGGCCGTAGTCCCCAGGCGGGGTACTTAATGCGTTAGCGTCGGCACTCAGGGGGTCAACACCCCGAACACCTAGTACCCATCGTTTACAGCGTGGACTACCAGGGTATCTAATCCTGTTTGCTCCCCACGCTTTCGCGTCTCAGCGTCAGCAACGGTCCAGAGGGCCGCCTTCGCCGCCGGTGTTCCTCCTGATATCTACGCATTTCACCGCTACACCAGGAATTCCACCCTCCTCTACCGCGCTCTAGTCGGCCAGTTTCCGGCGCACTTCCGGAGCTAAGCTCCGGGCTTTCACACCAGACTTAACCAACCGCCTACACGCCCTTTACGCCCAGTCAATCCGAACAACGCTTGCACCCTCCGTCTTACCGCGGCTGCTGGCACGGAGTTAGCCGGTGCTTCCTTTAAGGGTACCGTCAAAGGCCCGCTGGATATTAGCCAGCGAGCTTTTCTTCCCCTCCGACAGGGCTTTACGACCCGAAAGCCTTCATCACCCACGCGGCGTCGCTGCGTCAGGGTTTCCCCCATTGCGCAATATTCCTGACTGCTGCATCCCGTAGGACTCTGGGCCGTGTCTCAGTCCCAGTGTGGCTGACCATCCTCTCAGACCAGCTATCCGTCTTAGCCTTGGTAGGCCGTTACCCCACCAACTAGCTGATAGAACGCGGACCCCTCTTGCAGTGATAGCTTGCAGGAGCAGAGGCCACCTTTTACCCCGAAGAGCGAACCCTTCGTGGTCTTATCCGGTATTAGTCCGTCTTTCGACGGGTTATCCCAGGCTTCAAGGCAGGTTATCCACGTGTTACTCACCCGTGCGCCGGTTTACTAGCCGGGTTGCCCCGACATTCTCCCACGACTTGCATGTCTCAGGCACGCCGCCAGCGTTCGTTCTGAGCCAGGATCAAACTCTCCAATAAAGCTCATATGTCGTCATCGGTTCGACATGGCTAAGACGTCGATACCGATGGGACTGACCGCTTAAATCAAAAGAACTCGGACGGACTCAAGATCTCCTAAAGATCCCCCGCCGCCCGATTAAGGCATGCACTACTATTCAGTTTTCAAAGACCGACCCTTTTTCAGGGGCGAAAGAGAACGTTACCGCACAGGGCTTACCGTGTCAACTAGCTGCCTGATTTCGCGATAAACGGCTTGCCGGGAATCGGCAAGCGCAGGCTGATTACAAGCCTCGTTACCCTAATCAAACTCTAAGCACAAAGAACAATCCGCGCAACAGCGGACCTACCCGGCAGTTCGAAACTTCCGTTCGAGACTTGCCCAGGCATTCGGTCTCACCGCTCCGCGGCCCACTCAATGTAGACGTCGAGGACCGCCTATGCAAGCCTCCTCTTGAGAGAATCCGGTTCGGCCGCGAAAAAAAAGCTCGCACCGACCACCGCGAACATCCCCGCCGTAACAAAAACCGCCCCGTACCCGAGATATCCGCCCACTACGCCGAGCAGGTACGGGCCGGCCATCAGACCGAAATCGTTGATCGACGTGTAAATCGTTGACGACCGGCCCATCGCGTTCTGTGTCGTGCGAGTAATCACCAGTCCGCTGAGCGACGGATAGAGATATCCGTGGCCAAGTCCGCCGATAAACGCTGCGACTTCGAGCACCCCGGGATGCCCGGTTAAAGCGACCAGTCCCAGGCCCAACCCCAGCACCGCCATCGAGGGCGCAATCAGCCGGGCAAGCCCGATTCGATCGATCAGTCTTCCGGTCGTCAGTCTCGCCGTTACCGCGGTAACGCTGTAAATGGCGAAATAGGCGCCAACGTCGCGAATCCCTCTCGCGTAGGCAATCGGAGCGAGAAAACTCAGACGCGACGATATGGCGAGCGAGAAAAACAGCGCTGCAACCCACAAAGTCCGCAGTCTGCGACGCGAAAGCATGTCCATGTAACCGGGCGCATCAGGCGTGTCCTTCGCTTCGTCGGAGGCGTCCGGATTCGGCGTGCGTTCGTCGGGCAAAGCGGTTGTCGCAAGAGCTCCAGCCGCCACCAATGCCACTGCCGTTAGAAAAAATGCGTGAAATCCGGCGTGACTGATTATGACTTCGCCGAGGAATGGCACAATTGCGGCGGGCCCCATCCCGCACAGGCTGAATATCGACATGCCCTGGCCCTGGCGTCCCTCGGGGAGCAGATCGTAAACCATCGCGAACAGCGCGACTCGCGCCGTGCCTTCGATCGCGCCGTGCAGCATCCGCACGGCGTATATCGGCCACCCGAGACTTTTGATCGGCAGGTACAGCGCTATCGCGACTGCGTCCAGCGCGAGGAAACGCAGGGCTGTCCATTTGCGCCCGCGCCGATCAATTGCAAATCCAACTCCGGGACGCGCCAGCAGCGCGGCCAGCGAGCCGGTCCCAACTATCGCGCCGACAGAACTTGCACCGCCGCCAAGACCCACGATGAAGAGCGGGAAGAGAACGAACAGATTGGCGGCTGAATTGAGCGCCATGCTCGCCGCGAACACGAGCCAGAAATTCCGGCCATAGACCGCGATCGCTCGCGCGCCTTCACCTGGCTGCTTGTCGGAGCCTGATTGGTCCGGTCTGGGTGGCCGGCCCGTCATGCGACCCGTCCGGCGCATGGCCGCGGAGCGACATTGACCTCGCAGACCGGGCTACGTGGTCGCAGCCGGTTTCCTCGAACTTGCGGCGGAATACGCACAGTGGTCTCTCAACGCGAGAGTTGAGCTTTCAGTATTGCGCGACCTGGCGTCGCGCTCCCGGACGGCCCCAGCGCCACCACGCATTCGCGCGCGTGCATAGCGCGCGCAGGCAGCGTGAGATAAACGGTCGCCGATCCGTCAGCCGACGGCAGAAACGTCGCTGCCTTCACTTCACGGCCGGTTTCGGGCACCCACCATGCCTGGTAGCTTTGCCCGGCGCGCAATTTTTGAAGACCCGTGACATTCAGAACCGCACCCCGCGCATTGCGGCTCATTATCAACTCGGCGCGAGCCCTTTCCCCGCGCGCGGCGGGCACGAAGTTGACGGTCTTACCGTTTGGAGCCACCAAAACGCGCACGACACGTTCGCGCGCGGAAAGTTCTTCGCGCACGGTGAGCAGATGCTTTCGATCCATCGCGGACTGGTGACGCAACTCGCGGATGGTCTTCTTGAGCTCCACGATCCGATGGTTGTAGCGATGCGTTCGATGGACGAGATGGCTGGATATTTCCATCGAGACGATTGCGCCCGCTAGCGCGAGCGCCGCCGCCATTCCGGCCAGAGCTTTCCACAGCCGTGTCCGATTGCGACGACCTTTGCTGTCTGAATGTCCGGGGCCGGTCTCGCTATGCGTCCGCTCCGAACTGGAAGGTCTCGCTTCGGGCATCGTATCTTCCTCCATGGCTTTCCCGCTCCCACCGGAACTGCGCCCCGATCCGTACCGCCCCCGTGATCCGAGGATATCGATACGCAGCGTAAGCCCGCCTGTCCACGACCGCAAGCCTCAGTCCGCCCCGAGCGCCATCGCGGGCCATCGCGCCAGAGCGTATTTGAGAGAGCGCGACTTTGGGATAAAACAAGAATGTTTCGACCATGATGAACAGAGTTCAAGACATACACGTTCTCGCCACCCAACCCCTCATCGCGCCGCGGATTCTCAAGGAACGGCTGCCGGTCGATGGCTCAATCGTTCGTGACGTGATCGAAGCGCGCGAAACCGTCAGAAGAATCATCAGCGGGGCGGATTCAAGGCTCCTCTGCATTGTCGGACCGTGCTCGATTCACGACCCGACCGCGGCGCTTGACTACGCGGCTCGCCTCAAGAGGCTAAGAGACACACTGTCAGAGCATCTCTACGTGGTAATGAGAGTGTACTTCGAGAAGCCACGCACCACCGTGGGGTGGAAGGGCCTGATTAACGACCCTCACATGGACGACAGTTGCGACATCATGGAGGGTTTGCGGATAGCGCGTTCGCTCTTGCTTGAGATTAACCGGTTGGGTCTTCCGGCGGCGACCGAGATGCTCGACCCGATAACGCCGCAGTACATAGCGGATCTGATCTCCTGGTCCGCCATCGGCGCGCGGACCACCGAATCCCAGACCCATCGCGAGATGGCAAGCGGGCTGTCGATGCCGGTGGGGTTCAAAAATTCGACCGAGGGCAATCTCCGGGTCGCGATCAACGCCATTCAGTCGGCGCGCCAGCCTCATTCCTTCGTCGGAATCAACCAGGAAGGGCTGACTGCAATCGTTCGCACCACCGGCAACCCTGACACCCATATCGTGCTTCGCGGCGGGCACGGGCCCAACTACGACGCCGGAAGCATCGCAGAATGCGTCGAGCTTCTCGCCGGCGCCGGCCTCGAACCGCGCGTGATGGTCGACTGTTCACACGCCCAGACCAACAAGGACTACCGCAAACAATCGGCGGTATTCGGGGCACTGGTCGATCAGATCGTAGCCGGCAGCCGCGCAATCATGGGCGCGATGATCGAGAGCAATATCGAGGCTGGAAACCAACCGCTCAGCGACGATCGCAAAGCCCTGCGCTACGGCGTCTCGATTACCGACCCGTGCATCGACTGGCCGACAACCGAACGCTGCCTGACGCAAGCGGCGGACGCTCTTGCCTCGACACGAACGTCCCCGGCTCACGCCCGATAGCAAGCCGAACGAATTCGCGCAGGACAATACCGGTCATTTTTCGTTCCTTGCGTGGCCGTTCGTGACATGTTTCCCTAGCTTTCCAGTGCGAGGAGCGTAACGCCAGGAGGAAACGGGAAGGTTTCGACGGCAGCGCGTACCGGCGGCCGGATGGAACCGGCGGTGAGACGGAAGGGGGCGAGACGTGAACCACAACCGTTCTGAACGCGTTTCATTCTACAGGTACTTTGCCCTTTTCGGGGTGGAGATCGTCCTTCTTTCGATCGCCTGGCTGCCCCATGCGATGTCGCTCAACGCCTACGCGTTTTGCGACTGGGGTAGTAACCTTACCCTTCAATATCTTGTTTCCCACGGATACCGACCAACCGTAGATTTTGCGTATCTCTACGGCCTGCTTGCAGTCTTGTCCGGTCAAATCTGGTTCGGAGTGTTCGGTCGAACGCCTGACGCCTATCAGGCGGCAGTATTCGTTTGTGACCTTCTGATGGTCATGGCGCTGGTCCGAATCGTGGCGCGCCTGAGACTCGGGCCGCTCGGAATAATGATCATGATCATCGGACTGGGCTATGCCGTGCAGGCAACCTATCCAAACCTCTCTCAAGCCCTGGAGGCCACCCTTCTTTGCCAGGCTTTGGCAGCACAGGCACTCGGAAACAAGCCGAGAGCGCTCGCATTCGGTTCGGCGGCGGTGCTTGCCGAACCGAGCATGGGATACTTTTACTCGCTTCTCCTCCTGGTTTTGATCGCGTTGGAGCTCCGAGGACGCTCGTCCAACCGCGTGCGCTCATGGGCGCGCGCTCTCGCTCCGGCGGCGATCATCTTCGGTGTCCTGGTCGCAATTGTTGCGTTCGTTTTCGGATTGCTGCCGCTTATCCATTCTCTGTTTCCGATAACCGGAATGAGAACTTACAGGGACTTGCATTGCGGTTTCTTTACAGGCGTTGGCAGCCGGTTCTGGGATCCGGCTGGCAGGACCTGGTTCTACTATTTTGTGACCCCTTCCGGATTCTGGATACTCGCAACTTTATATCTAATCGCCGCTGGATTACGCGCGTTCAGGAGGGCATTCGCCGGCGGTTTTGCGACGATGTCCGCAAGCGACGAGATAATCATCACTTGCGCGGTACTCCACTTGACGTTCGTCTGCCTGTTTTTCGGAAATCAGTGGTCCTGGGTCTACTATTCGTACCTGCTCGTACTGGGAATAGCGGTTTCGGCCGATATCAGCACCTTCGACCGGCGCATTGCACTGCCACTATGCATGTTGGGAGTGGTTTCGTGGACCGTCGGAGGTGCCTGGCTCTATCAAGGATGGACGACTCTCAGGCCGAGCGCCGTGACCGCGGGCCTATGGGCTTCCGCCCGTGAAAGGAACGAATGGAAACATGTGCTCGCGTCCGTGCATGGGCATCGTGCCGTCACATTCGACAACAGAGGGGCCGCCGGACTTCTGTTTCCCCAGCTCGAACCTCCGGTAACTCTTTTTCTTGTGCATGGACTGACTACCGACTCGGAAGTCCGTCGCAAAGTCGCTCAGATAGCAGGAGCCAGCCAACTTATAATACCGCTGGGTAACGGGCCATGTTACAAAATACCGACGGCGCCGCGGCTGCGCAGTGCATTGAAGGACTTTACCCCGCTATGGACGGGCAGATACTTCGAGGTCCTTCAAAGGACTTCCGACGGTGTTGGCTCCGGCCACACGCCCGCGCGAGACTCGAACTTCCGGGCGTCGGTACCCGCAAACAGGTTCGACTCGTGGGCGCCCGCCGATGAATGCAGACCCGGTGGTATGACCGGAAGTTAGGCAGGACTAAACGGACGCGTCCCGGCACCCGCTTAGTTGATCCGCTGGAAGAGGGAAATTAGCCTGTCGCTGGAAGATGAGCGACGTGGGGATGGGCGAGTTGCAGGAACGGAACGAAAGTGGGGAACGGCTTGATAATTCCCTTCGCTGGTGGATGCTTGCATTTGGTATCTACCTGATCCTGTCACTTGTTCTTTTTGGTCGCGGACTCATCGGACATTTCTCCGATTACTACGTCGGACAGGGAACGGATCAATCTTTCTACATGTGGTGTCTGGCGTGGTGGCCGTATGCGCTTGGCCACCGCCTGAATCCTCTTTTCGCCAAAATCATCTGGGCACCGCTCGGGCTCAACCTTGCGTGGACCACCTGCTTCCCGCTTCTCGCAATAGTTGCCGCTCCGGTCGAGATGCTGCTGGGTCCCGTCCGATCCTACAATATTATCGCGCTCCTGATGCCACCGATTGCTGCGGCGTGCGCGTTCGGACTGTGCCGCCGATTGACCGGCCGCCTGTTGCCGTCGTTGATGGGCGGCCTAGTGTTCGGGTTCTCCGCTTTTATGCTGGGGCAGCTTCTGGGTCATATGAATCAGTTGCTGGTATTCCCGGTACCGATTCTCGCTTACCTTGCGATACGCCGGCTCGACCTGACGCTCTCGACTCGCAGGTTCGTCGTGCTTTTCTCGTTGACGCTGCTGGTCGAATTTCTACTCGCACTGGAACTGTTCGCCACCACGGCGCTGGTTGCGGGCGTCGCGATCGGGATAGGTCTTCTCGTGACGTCCGGCGAGCAGCGGCGCAGAGTGTCAGGTCTGATCGTGCCCATCGCCGTCAGCTATGCGGTCAGCGCTCTTTTGGTAAGCCCCTATATCTATCAGTTCCTCAGACCCGGCCATCCGACACATCCGCTCTGGTCGCCTACGACTTATTCCGCTGATTTGCTGAACCTGCTGGTTCCGACTTCGGTCAATCTGTTGGGGGCAAACGATCTAGCCCGTCGCATCGCGAGCCATTTCACCGGAACCCTCTACGACCAGGGCGCCTTCATCGGTCTGCCACTGATCCTGATCGCCCTCTCATGGGGCCGCAGGCATCGGCGTGAACCCTTCGCGAGGGCGCTCGTCCTTATCCTGGTCGCCATATGTGCGCTCGCGGTCGGACCGTTGCTGCGGATCGCCGGGCTGCCGCTGCTGCCGATGCCGTGGCAAGTGTTCGAGCGCCTGCCCTTGATCAGTGGCGCTATACCGGCGCGACTGATCGGGTTTGCGTTCCTCGTGCTTGGCCTTGTCACTGCCTTTTGGCTTATCGATCCCGAAGTGTCCCGGCGGACAAAAGCCATCGGCGTCGTCGCCGTGCTCGTCTTCACGATGCCGAATCTGTCTGCGTCCTATTGGGCGACTCCGACCGGAACACCGGCTTTCTTCCTGAACGGCTCGTCGCGCCGGATGCTCTCGCCCAAGGATATCGTGGTGCCGTTGCCAATCGGAACGTCCGGTAGGTGCATGCTGTGGCAGGCAGAAAGTGGGATGAACTTCCGGATGGTGACCGGGCTCACCGGGGTCGGTCTTACGCCAATACGGCGATGGCCCGTTATCAACTCCTTTTACGGCTCGTTTGATCTTCCCGATGCCAACATTCAGCTCAAGGCCTTCATCGCCAATCTCGGCATAACTGCCATCGTGATGGACAACTCTACCCCCTATGCACCGCAGTTCCGGAAATTGCTTTCGCTCCTCAACATCAAGCCCATGCAGGTATCCGGGGTGTCGTTCTACCGAATTCCGCTCGGAGCTTTCGCAAAGTACCGCTCCATGAACGCCGTAGAGATGGAAACGCGTGCCGACCGAATTCGATTTGAAACCGTTCTGCTAGCCGCGGCGAAATATATCGAGCAGGGCAATAGCCCAAAAGAGCTTTCTGTTCCGCAGCTTTATAGACTCGGATTTTTCCCACCAAACTGGAAGTTCAAGACCAAACCAAAGGGTTACCGCGACGTGTGGGCAGGGCCGTGGAAGGGAAGTATCGGAATTGGCGTAGCCGGCACAGAGCCGGCGCTAACGCCGCTGATCAAGTCTTACCGGCCTGACGCCGAGTTTGCATATTTCCCTTACCCGTTTCCGCTGCATCCTGAAGACGCTGGCTTCATTAACAACCTTTTCGCCGCGATGGCCTTGGGAGTTGTCCACGGACCCGACATCGAAAAGCCGCTTCAACTGCTCATGATGGCGTTCAAGCCCGCAAAACTTCAGGCTCTTGCTCAAAGGATCGGCACCAACCGCGCGCCTGCGCAGGCCGACTCCGCCAAGCCCGAGGCGGCGACCGCGTCGCCCGTCAGTCCTGAAGCGTCTCGGCGCGGAGCCGTTCACTGACCATCATCGCGCTCAGGGCCGCGCTGTGCTTGACGGGGTAGGGGTCGGGATTGCGAATTGCCTTGTAGCGCGCGTCAAGCGCTTCGAAGGATTTGAGAAAACGCTCTCGCGATTCATGCAACGTGGGCCGCGGAAGAGTGCGCTTGCCGTCGACGAGCACCTCCTCCAGCATCGCGGTAACGTTCGCGCAGTCGGGCTTGAACTCGTGCCTTACGCCTGACACGCCTTCGTCAACAAGTCCCACGATGTCGCTCTGATATCGCCCCGATACGTCCAGGGAACGAAAAACCTGCTTTCTGCCGGGTAGCGAAATCTTTCCTGCCGAAGTCTTGAGCCGCGGGTGCCCGTCATAATCGCTCAGCTTGTACGTATAGTCGGACGCGGGCGCGTCGTCGCTGGTGCTGAGCGCGGTCCCGATTCCGAACGCGTCTATCGGCGAGCCGGCTTCGAGCAGGCGGGCGATCTTGTACTCGTCGAGATTCCCGCTTGCAAAAATCGCCGTGTCATCCAGGCCGGCCTCGTCGAGAATACTGCGCGACTGCTTGCTCAACTCCTCGATATTGCCGCTGTCGAGCCTGATTGCCTGGATCCCGATTCCGTCGGCCTTCAGCTTTCGCGCCACCGTCGCAACGTTCTCCACGCCACGAATCGTGTCGTAGGTGTCGACCAGCATCGTGTTCAGTTTCGGAAAGCTGCGACTGAAGTTCTCGTAGGCCTCGCGTTCGCTGTCATGCGCCATGATGAAGCTGTGGCTCATGGTGCCAAACACGGGAACTCCGTAACGCTTTCCGGCGAGCACGTTCGAGCTGCCGTTGAAGCCCGCCAGATAGCTCGATCGCGCGGCCATAAGACCGGCGTCCGCCCCCTGCGAGCGCCTGAGTCCGAACTCCACCAGCCTTCGCCCGCGAGCGACCGCGAGACATCGCGCCGCCTTGGTCGCAAGCACGGAGGCTACTCCCAGTTGATTGAGCACAATCGGTTCGACGATCTGCGCCTCTATAAGCGGCGCCCGCACTTCCATCACTGGCTCGCCGCCAAAAAAAAGACTTCCCTCCGGCATCGCGCGCACGGTACCCGTGAAGCGAAGCTTGCGAAGGAAGTCGAGAAACTCGGGCTTGAAGATCGCGAGTGAATCCAGATGGGCTATCGCCGACTCTTCGAAATGAAAATTCTCCAGAACTTCGAGCACCCGCTCGACTCCCGCGACGACCATGAACCCACGATTGAGCGGGAGCTTTCTCACCGCCACGTCAAACGACGCGGGTGCATGCATGCCGCGATCGAAGAAACCTGCGCTGACTGTAAATTCGTAAAGATCGTTGAGAAGCGGCACTTCAGCGGGATCAAGATGCAGGTCTATCGGCATTGTGGCGTATCACTCCCCAACGGGCATACGCTGCGGACGGGTCCGCGCCGTCAACGCGGCGGTTCGGGCGGCCCGGGAGGTTTGGGTGCGGGCGGCGTCGGCGCCTCCTCGTGAATCACCCGTGTTTCCGCGACTGCGCGTTCGCGCAAAAGTTCAGCCATATTCTTAAGCCGCTGATCGACCAGATAGTTTATCGTGCCCGGCTCGTCGATAGAGCCCGCACGCACGCCGGTCAGAATTTCGATTCCCCCGTCGATCCGGTCCACCGGATAGATGTGAAAAGTTCCCTTTTCGATCGCTTCCATCGTCTCCGGCTCAAGCATCAGATTCGGCACGTTGCTGCGCGGCACGACCACGCCCTGCGCGCCGGTCAGCCCCACCGCCTTGCACACACGATAGAAGCCTTCGACCTTTTCGTTGACGCCACCGATCGCCTGCACGTTTCCGTACTGGTCGACCGAGCCCGTAACCGCCAACTCCTGCCGTATCGGAACGCCGCTCAGTACCGACAGCAGTGCGTAAAGTTCGGTCGAGCTTGCGCTGTCGCCGTCCACTCCCGAGTAGGACTGCTCGAAGCAGATGCTCGCGGTCATCGATATGAGATGTTTCTGGCCGAAGCGCGAACGCAAAAACCCCGTCAGAATCGCAACTCCCTTGTCGTGAGTTGATCCCGAAAGGCGCGCCTCGCGTTCAATATTGATAAGCCCGCCCTGTCCGAGAGCGACCGTGGCCGTCACGCGCGACGGTCGGCCAAACGCGTAACCGCCGACGTCGAGCACCGCGAGCCCGTTTATCTGGCCCAACGCCTTGTCGGTCAGATGAACCACCAGCGTGCCGTTGGTGATAAGGCGGCGGATTTCCTCTTCGATGTAATTGAGCCGAAGCATCCGCTCGGTCAGCGCGCGCTCGACGTGCTCGGCTCCCACGCGGCTTGCGCCGCCGCTTTGGGCGAAGAAGCATGACTCACGCGCCAGGTCGTCGATCGGCTCCATCACGGCGAGCACCCGGCTCCGATCGCCAGCCATCCGCATCCCGAACCGTACGATTCGGCCCAACGCCTCGGCGTCGAATTGCGGCAACCCCTCGCGCTTCACGAGTTCGCCCACTCGCGCGGCATAATGCGCGGCCGAATGCTCGTCAGCCGTAATCGCGGGGCGGATTTCCGCCTTGATTTTGAACAGTTCGGCGAAATCCGGGTCCCAGAAATAAAGCAGGTTGTAGAGGTACCGCCCGCCCAGGACGATTACCTTGGTACTTATTTCGATCGACTCGGGGCGAAGTCCGCTAAGCGAAAAAAACGGGAATGGCTCAAACGTCTCGACCGTCATGCGGCCCGACTTGAGACTCCGCTTGAGCGTCTTCCAGACGTTGGGCTCGATTACCGCATCCTCAAGGTCGAGCACCAGGAACCCGCCGTGCGCCTTGAGGAATGAGCCCCCCACGATACGCATCAGATTCGTGCCGGAGCGGCCGGAAGGATCGACCCATCGCTCGATAGTGCCAAACAGGTTCCGATACGATGGCGCGTCTTCGAGCACCACCGGCGCGCCGCTCAATCCGGAATTATCAACGATGACGTTGACCTGGTACTCGGTCCATTGCGGCTCGTTTCTCGACATCCTGACGCGACGCGCGCCCGCCTCGCGACCGTCGCCAACTTCACGAAAGCGGTCGAGATGGTTCAGCATGTCGACCGCTACCTGATCCAGATAGGAATGGACCGCCGCATTCTCAAAATGCTGCTTCATCTCCTCGATTGACGGATGGATGAGGCGCGCGGCGAATGCGCGTTCGATAGCGCGGATGTCGTCCACCAGTTCGCGCATCAGCGTCTGCTGCTTGAGGAGCACGCCGGCCAGTTCGTCCTGAAGTTCCTGCTGGACCTTGCCAAGGCGCTCGCGTTCTTCCTCTGATTTCTCGCCCATCACGCGCGTCAATTCTTCGGGTGATTCAGGCATCCGGCCGTCTATCAGCGGAATGAAGATTATCTGTCCGGCGGGAGTGCTCTGGATCGCGAATCCGCGCTCCTTCGCTCGCGCTTCGAGACCGCCGAACAGTTCCTGCGCGCGTTTGTTGTACTTGTCGCGCAGAGTGACACGTTCCTGATCAAAATCTTCGCGCTGGAACGCCTTGGGAAGCTGCTCGATGATGAACTTGACCAGTTCGTTCATCCGCTCCCGCAGTTCGAGCCCCTTGCCTGCGGCCAGATAGATAGCGGTTGGCGCCTCCGGCGTGCGGAAGTTATGCACGTAAACCCAGTCGCCGGGCCGCGCCATGTTGTCGGCCTTCTCGTGCAGGAGCTTCAGCACTGAGTCGCGTTCTTCGCGCGAGCGCAGCCCGCACACGTACACGTTGTAGCCCGGCGCATCGATCCCGATCGCCATCCGGATGGCATCGAGCGCCCTATCCTGCCCAATAAGCTCGGCTGCCTTGCCTTCACTTGCCGCCCGGAGTAATTCGTCGGCTCCTATCGGCAATGAGCCCCGCAGCTCCTCGGCACTCAGTTCGGCGGCGGGACCCGCCGACTTCATTTCCGTCATTTCCGGACTGGCGGACGGATTGTTGCGGTCGATGTTCTGAGTCATGAGATCAGCTTCTTCAGGTTTCGGCCGTTCAGCCCTGCTCGACCTTGACTTGTTTGGGACTTTGTTTGGGTAGCGTGACGAGCAGCGTGTCGTTGACCCATCTCGCAGTGACCCGCTCCTGGTCGATTTTCTCCGCAAACGAGTAACTGCTCTCCAGTCGTCCTTCGCCGCGGCAGGGTATACGGACATGGAGATTCTGCCCGTGGACCTCGACCTCGATCGCTCCGGGGTCGCAGCCGGGTATCTCGATTTCGACTTCGTAGCGGCTGCGCCGGTCGATTACGCGGGCGCGTTCGGACTCCTCAGGCTCCCGCTCCCGCGATGCGCGACGCCATGGTGAGATGAGCATTTCGTCGAAAAACTCATCCATCGCCCTTTGGAATTCTTCGATCGTGACTCCGTCCCGCTTGCGCATTGTCGTATCGCGACCTCAACTGGAATTTTAGTGCGGGTTGAGGTTTTGGGTCGAACGCTCGGTCAAGAAAAATGGGCGTTCGTAGCACGGTCCGCGGTTACTTGCTCCCCGATTTGAGCAGGGGTATCGTTCGCATCGTGCCCACTTTCAACAAAGTCCTTTCCACGACGGATTTCTCGGAGGACTCAACTCTCGCGCTCGGCTACGCGGAGGAGATCGCCCGGCGATTTTCCGCCGAAATCATCCTGCTGCACGTTGACCAGCCGTTGCCGCCCGTGATGGTCAGCCCCGAGATAGGGCCTATGATGGATGTCGGCGCGATGTCGCGGATAGCCGAGGAGCAGAGGCTTCTGGCCCAGCGCGAGCTCGACGCTATCGTCAACCGGCTCCGCGTCGGAGGGTTTCGCGCACGCAGTCTGCTGAAAGTCGGTTCGCCCTTCCTTGAGATTATCAATACCGCGCAGGCCGAGGGCGTTGACCTGGTCGTGATGGGAACGCACGGGCGCACGGGTCTGGCCCACGTACTGATGGGCAGTGTGGCCGAGCGCGTGGTGCAGAAAGCGCCCTGCCCGGTACTGACGATCCGTCACCCGGATCGCAAGTTCAAGCATCCGCTCGACAAGTAATCCTTCCGACCCGGGCGCGTGTCGCTGTTCGCTGTTACCGGCCCTTGTAACGCGCGGGACGCTTCTCGACGAATGCCTTCACGCCCTCTTTGAAGTCTTCCGACTGCGTCATCAACATCATCGAGGCGTCGTCGTCGCGCACTGCCGTCGCGAGGTCGGTGAAAAGATGCTCGTAGATGAGCTTCTTCGCCTGCCATACGCCCAGCGGCGAGCACTTATTGGCGATCTCGCCAGCAAGCTGACGCACCGTCTCCGTCAGCTTGTCGTGCGGGACCACCCTGCTGACCAGTCCCATATCAAGCGCCTCGTTGGCGTCGACCAGCCTTCCAGTGACCGCCAGTTCCATCGCGTGCGACAGGCCCACTATTCGCGGCAGCATCCAGCTCGACCCATGCTCGATTGCCAGTCCGCGCTGGACAAAAATCAGCCCCATCCGGGCCCGATCGGACGCGATTCGGATGTCGTGATAAAGGCAATGCGTGAAGCCCAGCCCCACGCAGGCGCCGTTTATCGCGCTGATCACAGGCTTCTTGAGCGCAAGCGGCCATGAATAACGGGTGCGAAAGTCCTCGCGCTCCTTGCTTAGCGATTCGTCGTCCACCGCCGGACCGCCCGCCGACGCACGCCCCTTGGATATCTCGCTCAGCGCGCCCATGTCGGCACCCGCGCAATAAGCCTTGCCGGCGCCGGTCACGACGATTGCTCCGATAGACTCGTCGCGCTCGGCGTCGAACATCGCGTGGCGCATTTCGTCGCCCATCTGCTGCGTCCATGCATTCAGCTTGTCGGGCCGATTCATGGTTACTGTCGCGATTCGATCAGACTTGTCGTAGATGATCTGGGTGAATTCCATCCGGTTTGCCTCCGCTCTGAAAGACGCTCCATCAAAGCACTAGCGTGTCCGGAGATCCAAGCGCATCCCGCACCCGCCGGGCTTTCGGCAACCACCGATCTTTTCCTCGATCTTTTCTTCCTGAGCCGTCGCTGTTAGTACAAGCGAGTTGGAAGAAGTCTCAAGTCGGAATGTCCGCTACAGCTTCAACATCGAATCAACTTCAGCACGAGGCGCCATGCGAAGCCGAAAGTTTTTTTCCGTCCGTCTCCTGATCGTTCCTTTTCTCACCATCCTGTTGGCCGTCGGGCCGGCACTGGCCGCACAGGCCCGGCATGCGATGGTCGTCTCGGAGAGCCAGCTCGGAACCCAGGCGGGAGTGCAGATTCTCAAACAAGGTGGCAACGCGGTCGACGCTGCCTGCGCGACTGAGCTGGCCGTGTGTGTCACGAATGCCGTGTCGTGCGGCCTTGGCGGCGGCGGCTTCATGATCATTCACATGGCGCGGCACGACAAAACCTACGCGCTCGACTTTCGCGAGACGGCGCCCGGTGCCGCCGGCCCTCACATGTATTTCCGAAACGGC
>JBJKQX010000250.1:0-5748 GCA_046704965.1 Binataceae bacterium (SeqCode) | reverse complement strand
AGACCAGGCGCAGTACGGCGCACGCCCTGCGGTACCGGTGCTTGTGGCAAAGGCCGTGCGAAAAACGGTGCCCGAGGAGCTTCACGCGATCGGCAGCGTCGAGGCCCACTCAAGCGTCCAGATAAAGGCACAGGTGGGCGGAATCGTGACCAAGGTTCTTTTCCATCAGGGTCAGGACGTGAAAAAGGGCCAGATCCTGTTCACGATCGATCCGCGCCCATTCCAGGCCGCGCTGCTGAAGGCGCAGGCCGAGCTTGCCAAAGACCAGGCGCAGATGCTGCAGGCCAAGGCAGTTTACAACCGTTACGGCTATGTGCTTAAAGCGCACGTAGGTTCGCGCCAGCAATACGATCAGGCGCTCGCCACGTACAAGGCGCTGCAGGCTTCGGTCGCCGCCGACAACGCTGCTGTGGAGACCGCCAAACTCAATCTCTCGTACACGCAAATTCGCTCGCCGATCGACGGTCGCACCGGCAGCCTGATGATGTACGCGGGCAACCTGGTCAAGGCCAACGCCGACACCGCGATGGTCGTCGTCAACCAGGTAAGGCCTGTCTACGTGGATTTCTCGGTGCCGGAGCAGCATCTCGACCAGATCCGCGCCCACATGGCCGAGCGTCCGCTTTCGGTTTACGTGAAAGTACCCGGACAGCAGGAAGAGGAACGCGGCGACCTGACGTTCATCGACAACGAGGTCAACAACACGACCGGCACGATACTGCTCAAGGGCACCTTTTCGAACGTGGACGAAAAACTGTGGCCGGGCCAGTTCGTCACGGTCACGCTGGTGCTGAAGACACTGCCCGATCAGGTGCTGGTACCGAGTCAGGCAGTTCAAACCGGGCAGCAGGGTTCATACGTTTTCGTGGTCGGCCCCAAGAAGAAGGCCGAGATGCGCAAGGTCGCCGTCGGCGCCACTATCAACGGTGAGACTGTGATCGAACACGGAATCAAACCCGGAGAAACGGTCGTGACCGACGGTCAGCTTCGACTTGTCCCGGGCGCAACCGTAACCATCAGGAAGGGTCTCGAGGCACAGGCTGTTTCATGAACCTGGCCGAGCTGTTCATACGACGCCCCGTGATGACGACGCTGGTGTCGGCCGCGATCGTGCTGTTCGGCCTGATCGCGTTTCGCTACCTACCGGTCAGCGATCTTCCCAACGTCGACTTCCCGACCATCATGGTGACCGCCACGTTGCCCGGCGCGAGCCCAGAAACGATGGCTTCGTCGATCGCCACGCCGCTCGAGAAGCAGTTCTCCACTATCGCCGGGCTCGCCGAGATGAGCTCGACCAACGTGCAGGGCCAGACCACGATCACGCTGCAGTTCGATCTCAGCCGCAATATCGACGCCGCCGCGCAGGACGTACAGTCAGCCATCTCGGACGCTTCGGCGCAGCTGCCGCAGGGGATGCCAAGTCCGCCCTCGTATCGCAAGGTCAATCCCGCCGCGGCGCCTATCCTTTACATCGCGCTAAGCTCTCCGACGTTGCCGCTCTACCAGGTCGACAAATACGCAGAGACCTATCTCGCCGAGCGCATCTCGATGATAAGCGGGGTGGCGCAGGTCGAGGTTTACGGCTCGCAAAAATACGCCGTCCGTATCCAGCTCAACCCTCGCAAGCTGGCCGCGTATGGAATCGGAATCAACCAGGTATCGCAGGCTGTCCAGCAGGCCAACGTCAACCTCCCGACCGGCACGCTGTACGGCAAGCATAACGCCTTCACCGTCGAGGCCAACGGTCAGCTCAAAGACGCCGCGGCCTACCGCCCGATGATCGTCGCCTATCGCAACGGCGCACCGGTCAGACTCCGCGATTTGGGCCGTGTGCTCGACAGCGTTGAGAACGACAAGGTCGCCGGATGGATGGACGGCATCCCGTCAATCGTGCTGGCTATCCAGCGCCAGCCCGGAACCAACACCGTTCAGGTGGTCGATAACGTCCGCTCGCTGCTCCACACCTTCCGCGCGGAACTTCCGGCCAACGTGCAGATGACGGTGCTGTACGACCGCTCGGAGACCATCCGTAACTCGGTCAACGACGTCGAATTCACGCTGCTGATAGCGTTGCTTCTGGTCGTGATGGTCATCTTCCTGTTCCTGAGAAACCTGTCGGCGACCATCATTCCAAGTCTCGCCCTGCCCATGTCGATCGTGGGCACGTTCGCCGTGATGTTCCTGCTCGGCTACTCGCTCGACAACCTGTCGCTGATGGCGGTCACGTTGGCGGTCGGCTTCGTGGTCGACGACGCCGTGGTGATGCTCGAGAATATCGTTCGCCATCTGGAGATGGGCAAGAGCACCTTGCAGGCGGCGCTCGAGGGTTCACGAGAAGTCAGCTTCACGATCCTTTCGATGACCTTTTCACTCGCGGCGGTCTTCATCCCGGTGCTGTTCATGGGCGGGATACTGGGGCGAATGCTGCACGAGTTTGCCGTCACGATAGCCGCCGCCATCCTGGTCTCCGGCTTCGTCTCGCTCACGCTGACTCCCATGCTGTGCGGGCGATTCCTGCGTCCTCAGAGCGAGCAGCAGCACGGGCGTCTCTACCTCGTGACGGAACGATGGTTCAATCATTCGCTCAACGCCTACAAAAGGAGCCTGACCTGGGTACTGCGGCACAGGTTCGGCACGATGGTCTGCTCGGCCCTGCTGCTGGTGATGACGGTTTTCATGTTCTACGCCGTTCCCAAGGGCTTTCTCCCGAGCGAGGACAACAACCAGCTTGTGATGTTCACGCTGGCGCGTCAGGGCATCTCGTTTCAGTCGCTCAAGCAGCATCAGCTTGCTCTGGCGCATCTGATGGCGAAGAACCCCAACGTCAGGAATTTCTTCACCAGCGTGGGAACGGGAGGTCCCGGCGGAGGAACCAACAGCGGAATCCTGTTCTGTCATCTCATCCCGCGCTCCGAGCGCAAGTACAGCGTCTCGGAGCTGATGCACAGGCTGCGGCCGATCGTGAATTCCATTCCCGGCCTGCAGGTTTTTCTGATGAATCCGCCTCCGATCCGTATCGGCGGCCAGTTCACCCGCAGCATGTATTCGCTCGCCCTGCAGAGTCCCGACACGGATCAGCTTTACAAGTACGCCCCAATTCTTGAGCGAAAGATGCGCGCGATGTCCGACCTGCGGGGTGTCAACAGTGACCTGCAGATCTCGAACCCGCAGGTCAGCGTCAATATCGACCGCGACAAGGCAAACACCCTGGGAGTATCGGCACAAGCAATCGAAGATGCGCTGTACGACGCGTACGGCTCGCGCCAGATTTCGACAATCTACGCGCCCGACGACGAGTATGACGTCCTGATGGAGGTCGAGCCGAAGTTTCAGGAGAGCCCCTCGACGCTCTCGATGCTCTATGTGCGCTCGGACAGTGGCAAGCTGATTCCGCTCAACACGCTGGTCACGCTCAAACGTACGGTGGGACCGCTGTCAATCAACCATCTGGGGCAGCTCCCCGCCGTCACCATCTCGTTCGATGTCGCCAGCGGCGTCTCGCTCGCCAAAGTATTCGCCCAGATACAACAGGTGGCGCGCACGACGCTGCCCGCGGGAATCACGACTTCGTTTCAGGGTGCGGCCGAGGCGTTTCAGAGTTCGATGCGCGGACTGGGTATCCTGTTGCTGGTAACTATCCTGGTCATATACCTGGTGCTGGGCATTCTTTACGAAAGTTTCGTCCATCCGATCACGATTCTGTCGGGTCTGCCCGCGGCCGGACTCGGTGCTTTGCTGACGCTTTGGATTTTCGGGATGCAGCTCGATTTGTACGCCTTCGTGGGCGTCATCATGTTGGTCGGTCTGGTCAAGAAAAACGCGATCATGATGATCGACTTCGCTCTCGACGCGCAACGCAATGAGGGACGAAGCGCTATCGACGCGATCTTCCAGGGCGCCACCATCCGCTTCCGCCCCATCATGATGACCACGATGGCCGCGCTGCTGGGCGTGATGCCGATAGCGGTCGGTTTCGGCGCAGGCTCGGAATCGCGGCGTCCGCTGGGCGTGGCCGTCGTCGGCGGACTGTTCTTCTCGCAGTTCCTGACGCTCTACATCACGCCGGTTTTCTACACCTACATGGAACAGTTGCAGAACTGGGCGCGGCGATGGCGCCAGTCGCACGGGCTGGTCGCGCCGTCGGAAGATCAGCCTTCCGTTCAGGGAGAGCGTGAAAGCGAAAGCGAGGAAAAAGCCAGCCGGCGCTTCGCCTCCTGACGCGCCGGACTCGGACTCACACCCCTCACCGGAACCCCGGCCGGAAGATTCCCGCGCAAAGGATTGAAGTCTGGTTCAGCGGCTCGCGCACAAGCCTCGCGTCACCACGAATATTGAAAACCTATACCCATGGGCGCGCCGACCGACGCCGTACCTGCCGGACTTGGTGCGCTTACCGGAAAGATGCGCCATCGATGCGGTTGCTCGGCATGCTGCTTATGAAGATAGAGCATGAGTTCCGTGGTTCCCCATCCGAGCATCGCGGCTCCCACTACGTCGGAAAACCAGTGCGCGTCATGCCCCATGCGACCGAACCCGTCCGCGAGTGCAGCTGAGTAGATTGGCAACGCGATATACCACTTGTTGTGGTAGTACTCACTTATCCCGGTTGCGAGCGCGAACACCGGCGTAACATCTCCGGACACGAAAGACCTGCCGCCGTCGAAAAACTGCGTGTGGCTATGCCCGTCCTGGCGAGGCCTGAGCCTGCCAAACGCGTACTTGATGACGAAGTCGTCGAACAGCGTGGCGACTCCCGCCGCCTCGCCCGCCGTCAAGGCGTAATGGCGCGCTCGCACGTTCCCGGTGTAAAGGCCGTAACCGTAGAGCAAGGCACTCGCGCCGCCCACGCTGGCATAGCTTACGTTCTGAAGAAGGTTCGCGTCCGAACTGCTCATGCCGCGAAATCGGACGCGCATCGTCTGGTCCAGTGCGAAGGCACCGCCCCACACCGCGCCCACTCCGGCCGCGGCAAGATAGAATTTGGGGGATCGGAACGGACTGTTCTTGCTGGCGATGTGAAGTGGCGAAGTACCGATATCGACCGCGTCCATCTGCACGTTGTCGATAGTGTATTTGAAATCGTTTCCGAGCTCGTTGCCGAGCGTTTGAAACGACGGGGGTCCATATGTCTGAGCAAGAGCCGTGCTTGAGTATGAAACGAGCAGAGCGAGGGTGAGAACTGGCGTCAATGCCGCTAACAAAAATCTGGGCGCACGCATCGTAGCCTCCTATTGGTCTAATTACGCCGATACCCCGACCAAAACCAGAGAAGCAGAAGACGCTGGAGTATCGGAAGGCGCGACCCTATTCCTCCGGCAACATCAACGCTTTCAATTCCGTGACGTTCGTTCTGCAGCGCTGAAGTTGCACTTGCTATCGGACGGACTGGAGTGGCAACTATGGACCGCGGCGACCGGGCGCGTTCTCGTGGCCCGGCCGGGGTAATTGGGACAGCAGAGCATCATGCGTACTTCTACTGAAAGACTGCTTACCGCTCTGGGCGTGCTTGCGTTTTTTGTGCCCCAATTTTGGCTGGTGCATAGCCAGCCGTCCTGGGGTCTGTACAGCCCGTTTCCGTTCACAATCCAGCGAAGTATCGGGCAGCCAATCCTGCTCGGCCTTTCTGCCGCCGTGCTGGCATGGGAGAAATCCGTGTCCCCCTCGCAGCGGAAGCTCCTGTACTGGATCATCGCGGCAAGCGTCGCGGAAATCGTGACCATCAGGGCGATGCTGTGGTTCGGTCAGCCT
>JBJKQX010000249.1:0-4110 GCA_046704965.1 Binataceae bacterium (SeqCode) | reverse complement strand
CACATGAACCGCTTCTCAAGCAACGCCAGCAGCGAGGTGTGATCAGCGAAGACGTGCGAAACGTAATGCGGTTTCGAGAACGGTGAGACCGCGATGAACGGGACGCGGAATCCGTACTGGTTGAAATTCGGCCAGTTGGCCGGATAAGGGCCGGTCGGGGTGAATCCGGGGCAGATGCTGGCTGCGTCCTGCTCGCTCACGGTGCACTCCGCGCCGCCGCCCGGCTGCTCGCTCGAAGGCGGATCGGAAAGATCCTCGCACTGGCCGGGATTGATGCCGTCGGGCGAGAGCGCGCCGCCCTGATGGGCCCGCGGCGGATGCACGTGATCGTAGAACCCGCCATGCTCGTCGTAAGTGACGAAGATAATGGAGCTTTTCCAATCCGGGCCGTTTCGTACCGCGTTGACGATTTGCCACACGTGGTACTCGCCGGCGCGGATGTCGAACGGCGGATGCTCGTCGGTCTCAAACCATGAGCCGTCAATGTTCTGGTCTGGGAAAAAGGACGGATCAACGAAGGAGACCTCCGGCAGGGTGCCGTTGGCCGCATCGGTAAAGAACGCTGACGTCGGCGCGAGATGGTTGGACAGGTACGCGCGAAAAATGGCCGAAGTGGGAAGATCGGCGAAGTAGTTGACCCACGACACGTGATACTTGTCCATCAGGTCGAAGATCGTTCCGGTGATCGGTTGGTAGCCGAGCGAACCCGCGGGCGGGTAAATCTCGTCGGTTGTGAGATGGCCGAACGAAGTCGCAGCCATCTCGTAAGAGCGATTCGGGAAAGTCGGGCCCATAACCGGCGCGAAGTACCGGTCGTCAATCGCGAAGGTCTGCGCGAGCGAGTAATAGAAGGGCAGATCGGTCTGATTGTAGTAGCCCATCGTGTCGTCTTCGGTCGGGCTTTCAGCGCTGTCGACCTGCTCGGTCAAATCGTTCTCCAGAACGAAGCCGTCGTTCAGGGTGGAGAGCAAAGTGTCCGTCGGATTCTGCCAGTTGGCCTCGTGATGACTGCCGGGCCAGTTATGCTGGAGATCGGGAGCAGGGCAGTAGTTGTTGTCGTGGAATGAATAGACCAGGCTGCCGTCATCGTCCGGATTCGAATTTGAACATACGAGATGCCCAGTCGAGTCCGGCTGGCACGTCAGGCCGTCGACACAACTGTGATCGTTCGATTTGCAGGGCCCCGGATGGTACGGCCCGTTCGGCACATAGGGCAGGACGCCGAAGTAATTGTCGAAGGAATGGTTCTCCTGCATCACGATAATGATGTGTTTGACGTTGTGCAGATTACCGTCGGCGCGCGCGGGCGACGCCAGAACGGGGAGCAGCCCTACGGCAGCCACCATGGCCAGAGCGAAATAACGCGACATGACGCTCCTCCCTTTGAATGTGAGCGATTTACGGGCGGCGAGCGATCCAGAGCCCCTACCTATCGCTCAGCTTGCCCCACTGTCAATGGTAATGACTGAAATAAGCTGAAGTTAACTCAGCGTTAACCCAGACATACCGAAACGCGTCTGTTAAGCACGCTGGGACAAGTGCGTCCGTGTGCTCAAGTTACGCTCCGGAGGGCGCTTTCTTTGGAGGGGGCTTTGATGAGGAGACGAAGCGGGACAGCGCATATCGCACCGTCCCGCCCGGATTTGCCTTGAGGTTTTGAGACGTCTAGCCGCGAGGACCGAGCATCTCTCCGGCTCGCACCAAACGGTCGAAGTCCTCGGCCGAGAGAAAGCCCAACGCAACGCACGCCTCGCGAAGGGTACTGCCTTCGTGATGCGCTTTCTTGGCGACCTGCGCAGCCTTGTCATAGCCGATATGCGGATTCAGCGCCGTCTCCAGCATAAGAGAGCGCGAAACGTATTCGGCTATCTTTTCGCGATTCGGCTCCATCCCTTCCACGCAATACTTGCGGAACGAATCGCACGAGTTCGCGAGCATCACGATCGAGTGCATCAGGTTCTGGATGATTACCGGCTTGAACACGTTACGTTCGAAGTTGCCCTGACTGCCGGCGACGCCTATCGCGGTGTCGTTGCCGATAACCTGAACGCACACCATCGTCATGGCTTCGCTCTGCGTGGGATTCACCTTGCCAGGCATGATCGAGGAGCCGGGCTCGTTTTCCGGCAGCGACAGCTCGCCCAGTCCGCATCGTGGACCCGAGCCCATCCAGCGCACGTCGTTGGCAATCTTCATCAGCGAACAGGCAAGAGTCTTGAGCGCTCCCGACGCCATCACCATCGCGTCATGTCCGGCGAGGGTGGCGAACTTGTTGGGAGCGGACGCGAACGGCAGACCGGTCTGTTTCGCGATATTCGCTGCGACCCCTTGGGCGAATCGCGGATGGGTGTTGAGCCCGGTGCCGACCGCGGTGCCGCCGATGGCGAGTTCGTAGATGTCGGGCAGGGTCGTCTCGATTCGCCGGATATCCTGCTCGAGCTGCTCGACATAGCCGGAGAATTCCTGGCCAAGAGTGAGCGGCACGGCGTCCATCAGATGGGTGCGGCCGATCTTCACGATATCGGCGAATTCCTCTGATTTGTGCCCAAGCGCGTCGCGCAGCCGCCCGACGGCGGGAAGCAGCTCATGGACGAGCTGTTCGGCCGCCGCAATATGCATGGCGGTGGGGAAGGTGTCGTTCGAGGACTGCGACATGTTGACGTGATCGTTAGGATGGATAGGTTTCTTGGAACCCATCTCTCCCCCGGCAAGCTCTATCGCGCGGTTCGAGATGACCTCGTTGGCGTTCATGTTGGTCTGGGTGCCGCTGCCGGTCTGCCAAATGCGCAGCGGAAATTCGCCGTCGAGCTTGCCGGCGATTACCTCGTCGGCGGCCTGCACTATCAGTTTCGCCTTGTCCTCGGGGAGCTTGCCGAGCTCGCGGTTGACCTCGGCGGCGGCCTTCTTGAGGATGCCGAACGCGCGGATGACCGGCTGCGGCATCGTGTCGTGCGCGATTGCGAAGTGGATTAGCGAGCGCTGGGTCTGCGCGCCCCAATAATGATCTGCGGGCACGTCGATCGCGCCCATGCTGTCTGTTTCAGTGCGAGTTGCCTTGCTCTTCTCGGCCATTGCTTCGAACCTCTTACGTGCTTGTAGGTACGCTCCGCCGCAGGCGGACCAGTTGCGCATTCCACCCGAAAGTCTGGAGGGTCGCAACCTTATTTGCAACGTCGACGGCCCGTGGCGGCATGTCGCCGCCGCCGCGCCATCGCGAGACCGGGGCCGAAGGCCCGGGATGCGCAACTTCGTCATGTCGCGTCCGCGACAGAAGCCTCGAAACGGCCTGTCCGAGGACGGAGCAAAGTATTCGCACAGGGTCGAAAATCCGGAGACTCCCTGATACTCTTGCGCCGCTTGAACGGACGGCGTATTTCGGCAGGGAAGCCGCGGCTGAGAGTTCCGGCAGCGGCTGGTTGCCTGCGGAAATGGCCTTTCGGACTTTCCGAGGCCGTTCACCCAATATAGATTAGGAAGCCACCCTTCGGAGCAGGAGAGGAAGAGAAGTCATGCCCTGGACGATAACCCGTCTGTGCCGCGATTGTGTCGATACCGGATGCGTAAGCGTATGCCCGGTTGATTGTATCTACGAGTATGTGGGTGCGGACAAGGAGAAATTCCCGAATCAGCTCTACATCCATCCCGACGAATGTATCGATTGTGGAGCGTGCGAGCCGGAGTGCCCGTGGCAGGCGATTTTCGAAGAGCCGGCGGTTCCCGATGTCTTCAAGGATGACGTCGATCTGAACCATGCGATGCTCGATCTGAAGGATGATTTCAACGTCAAGACGTTTGACCAGAAAGAGCATCCGACGACCGATCAGATCGCGGAAAACAAGCGCAAATGGGGACTCGACCCCGACGCCTGATCGGCGACCCTATCGATTCGACACATCAGTAGCGTTCCGCGTCGGACGTCCCGCATCCGTATTGTTCCATGCGGGACCGCCGGCGCGGTTTCGCAATCGGAAGTTTCCGGCAGACATTTTCAGCGGAGCGTCTACAGCCGCTCTTTGGCAGAAGTCGTCTGCCATCTCTTTTGCGATTTCGCGGAATGACAGTGCTGGCGCCGTTCGGCGCCGGCGACTCATCGGGACCGAGCCGCCAGGC
>JBJKQX010000248.1:0-13421 GCA_046704965.1 Binataceae bacterium (SeqCode) | reverse complement strand
GAACCAGCAGGCACATCGCAATCGCCAGATACAGGTAAGGACGAGGTCCCGTCAAGGCCGCAACCGCGGGCGCAAGCACGATAGCCGCGCTTATCGAAGCCAGCGACATGATCCGGGTTATCGCGAGCACCAGGACGAAAACCACCAGCGCCAGCACCAGTGGAAGCGGCGCGACAACCGCCCATATTCCGAGCGAAGCCGACACACCCTTGCCGCCGCGAAAACGCAGAAACACGGAGCAGATTGCGCCCAGAAACGCCGCCAGCCCGACCCATGCTATGACGGCCGGCCCGAACCCGGTCGCACGTGCGAACGCAACCGGTGCTGCACCCTTAAGACAGTCGCCGATAAACGTGGCTATTGCTGCGCTCTTGCCGCCGGCCCGTGCCACGTTGGTCATACCGATATTTCCGGAACCCGACGCGCGTGGGTCAAAACCACGCAGCCGGCCCACTATCACTCCGAACGGTATGGAACCTACGAGGTATGAGGCGATTATCAGGATTAAAACGTGGAGTGTCATGCGAGTCGCCTCTCGCGCGGGAAAGGATGGTCGGGGTGACTGGATTTGAACCAGCGACTCCTGCGTCCCGAACGCAGTGCTCTAGCCATGCTGAGCTACACCCCGAACCAAATTGCGAAATATCGGGAATCGAACGGACATTTTTTATAGCATCTGGGATAGGCCGGCGCGAGCATCCGCCGGTCATCGCGACGCGTTCGACGAACCTTCGGCGCCGTGCGCATCGGCCGCAACGGCATCGGAAGCGCGGGCGCGCATCTCCGCGATTATCTTCGTATACTCGTCCTTGCCGAAAATTCCCGAGCCCGAAACAAACACGTTCGCCCCGGCCGCCTTCACCGCCGCGACATTGTCCACCTTGATTCCGCCGTCCACCTCGACGTCGATTTCGAGCCCGCGACGGTCGAGCTCGCGCCGGATCGTTGCGAGCTTGTTCAGTGCGTCCGGGATGAACTCCTGGCCGCCGAATCCCGGATGAACGCTCATCACCAGGATCATGTCGAGATGCTCAGCCGCAGCCAGCACCCGCTCCACACCGGTCTCCGGATTTATGGCGATCGACGCGCGCGCACCCAGCTCACGAATCCGACCTGCTATTGCCGCAAGGTCGGGACAGACCTCCTCGTGGACCGAAATCGAGTTCGCGCCCGCCTTAACGAACGCCTCAAGGTACTTTTCCGGCTCGCTAATCATCAAATGAGCATCGAGCGGAAGGTGGGTCACCTTGCGCACCGACCTCAGCACCGGGACACCGATCGAGATGTTGGGGACGAAATGTCCGTCCATCACGTCGAAATGGATAAGGTCCGCACCGGCGCGCTCGACCGCACGCACTTCCTCGCCCAAACGGGCGAAGTCGGCAGAGAGTATCGACGGCGCGATTTTATCGGAAGGCCGCATGAGAACGAGACTAGCGACTCGCTTGGAGTTGCGCAAAGCGGTCCAGGCCGCTCATCGGCGTGTCAGTCTGGCCGCGAAAAAACCATCGAACCCTCCCCGATCGGGCCTCAGAAGTATTGTGCCGCCTTCACCGGCCAGGTCGCCGATTCCAACTCGCGCGGGTGCCTCCGAATCGAGTGCGAAATCCCGATGCGCGCCGAGGAAATCCGTGACGACGCCGGCGCCTTCTTCGGGCGCAAGGCTGCATACGGCGTAAACGATCGCACCGCCGCGCCTGACCAGGGTCGCCACGTTCGAGAGCATCGCGGATTGCACGCGGCCCATGCGCGCCGGGTCGTCCGGGCGCAGACGCCACCTGAGTTCCGGATGCTCACGCATCGTGCCAAGGCCAGTGCATGGCGCGTCGAGCAGAACGAAATCGAAACTGTCGGGCCTAAGCGGTATCGCGCCGGACATATCCGCCTGCACCATCAGAACATTGCGATCGCCCAGCCGTCGCGCGACCGATTCAGCAGACCTCAGGCCGGCAAGATTGGTGTCGAGTCCGATAACGCGCCCGCCGGGACCAACCACTTCCGCAAGATGGGTCGTCTTGCCGCCCGGAGCCGCCGCGCAATCGACCACGGTTGCGCCGGGCGCGGGCGCGAGCAGACGCGACACTATCTGCGAGGCTTCGGATTGGGTGTGAAACAGCCCGTCGCGAAAGCTCGCCGAGTCGAAACGCGGCGCGCCCTTAAGAATCACCGTTTCGGCAAAGCGTCCGTCGCGCGCTATCTCCATCCCGTCGCCCACAAGGCATGCGAGAATCTCATCACGGCTCGCGCGGGCAAGATTCAGGCGCAATGCCGTCGGTGCAGCTTCATTGTTCGCCGCCATCAGGCTTTCCGCCTCTGCGACGCCAAACCATTCGATCAAGCGTTCGACGAGCCATCGCGGATGCGACCATCTGACGGCGAGATAACCCGCCTCGTCGGCCTCGCGTGGCGGAAGCTCAACCTTCCTCCGCGTCGCCTGCCGCAGGACCGCATTCACGAATCCGTGAGCTTTCGCGGACGAGCGATTTTGACGCGTAAGAGTTACCGCAGTATCGACAGCCGCATGGCTCGGCACACGGTCGAGGAAGCGGATTTGAAAAAGCCCAAGACGCAGGATGTCGCGCACCGCAGGCTCGATATCGTCCACCGGGCGGCGCGCCAGATGCTCGATTTCGTAGTCAATCCTGCCTCGCCACGCGAGCGTCCCGAGCACCAGCAGAGTCAGCATCCTGCGGTCCGCGTCGCCGAACGCGGGAAGCCGGTTGCCGAGCAGCACGTCGGCGTAGGAACCGCGGCGATCGACCCGGCCCAGGATTTCGAGCGCGACCCGCCTTACCGCCAGACCGGCGCCCTCGTTCCCGGCACCCGCGGCGGCCTTTCGCGTCGTACTTCGCCTGATTTGGCGACGTTCAGTCACCGCCGAGCCTGTGACCCGCTTCGAGCCGGCGGCCACGGGCAAAATCCGGCGCCGGCATCCGCTTGCGCCCCGGCGATTGAACCTCGATCAGTTCGAGAATGCCCTCGCCGCACTGCACCACTACGGTCGGCTTGACCCCGATAAGCGTCCCAGGGTCGGCTTCCTTCGCTTCCGGATCGATTACCCGCGCTCGGTAAACGAGGACTTCGCTTGCGTCGAGCGTGGTTCGCGCGACCGGCCACGGGTCGTACGCGCGGGTCATCCGTTCGATTTCAATCGCACTCTTGTTCCAATCGATTATCGCGTCGCTCTTCTTAACCGGCGACGTATACGTGGCGAGACTTTCATCCTGCGGAGTTTCGACAATCTCGCCCGCGCTAAACTTCGCGAGAGCTTCGAGCAGCGCGTCCGCGCCGACCTCCGCGAGCTTCGCCTTGAGCGTTCCCTGGGTTTCGTCGGGTTCGACTGGAATCGCGCGCCATAGCAGGATCGGACCCTCGTCCATCCGCTCCGTGACGCGCATGATCGTGGCGCCGGTTTCGACGTCGCCGGCAAGAATGGCGCCCTCGATCGGCGCGGCCCCGCGATGGCGCGGCAGGAGCGAGGTGTGGACGTTAATCGGCATGATTTTCGGCACCGCGAGGACGCTGTTTGGAAGGATTCGACCGTAGGCCGCAACCACCAGCAGGTCGGGCGCGAACGCCTTCAGACTATCGACGAATTCCGCTGTCTTGATCCGCTTGGGTTTGAGCGTCGGAATCGCCGCGCGCTCCGAAATCGCGGCAACCGCCGACGGTGTCGGCCGGAGTCCACGGCCACGCGGTTTGTCGACGCCGGTGACTACGCCGACAACACGAAACCCGTCGCCCGAAGCCTCGATCAGGCGCTCCAGTATTCGGGCAGCCAGCTCCGGCGTGCCCATGAAAACGATTCGAAGTTGCTTGTCGATGAGCGTCTAAATCAGGACCGAGGGAGATTTTGCCTTTTCGAACTCGCCCTCTTTGATCATTTTCTTGAGCTTGCGGCGGTAAAGCTCGCGTTTGATACGGCTTATGCGGTCGATAAACAGGGTGCCCTCAAGATGGTCGATCTCGTGCTGCAGCGCGACAGCGAGCAGGTCGTCGGCCTCGATTTCGATCTCTTCCTGGTCGGGCGTCCATGCACGGACCAGCACCTCGGCCGCCCGCTTCACGTCGGCGGTAAAATCCACGACCGAGAGGCATCCCTCCTCCCACACGATCGAGCCATGGGTCTCAACGATCTCGGGATTTATCAGCTTGAGCAGTTCTTTCCCGGGATTCTCGTGATCGACGTCGAGCACGATGATCCGGCTTGATTCACCGATCTGCGGCGCGGCAAGTCCCACCCCCGGCGCGGCGTACATCGTCTGCACCATCGAGTCGATCAGGCTCGCCAGCTTGCCGTCGATATTCTCGACCTCACGTGCGGGTTCCTTGAGCACTGGGTCAGGAAATTTTCGTATCTTGAGAAGAGCCATCTTTAGTGACGAAATTTATCAAAGCGTCGGGTCTGCTCAAAGCACCGTCCCGGGTAACCGAAAATCAAGATCGACCACTCCGCCACCAGCAACGTCCTACGCCTTCATCCCGTATTGAGCCAGAAATGACTCGGTCGCCCGGATACATTCCTCGGGGCGTTCGAATTGGAGAAAATGCGTCGCGTCCGGGATGGCCTCATAGGGCAGACCGAATTCGCGGGCAAGCGCCTGACCGATCAGCGCCGGCGCTCCCACATCTTCAAGCTCGGGGTCACCGCATACCAGCTTCACTGGCGCCTTAACCCGACCGAATGCACGCCACAGTTCGGAGTTGCGAGCCCCGTCGAACACCTGTGCCTCGAACTCACGCGGGCATCTGAGCGTCCACTGCCCGGTCGAATCTTCGGGCCTGAGCGTTGCGAGCGCCATCAGCTCATACGCCTCGGGACGCCATCGCCGGAACGCCGGAATCGACCCAAGCTGCGCCGCAAAGTCGGCAGGGCTTTTGTATCGCTGGGTTCGTCTGCGCGCGCGCGACGCCAGCGAGTCCTTGTCGGATTTCTGGTTGATCACCAGCGGATGGCCATCGGGCGGATACACGGGAGGCTCGAACATCACCAGCGCCCGCCATCGCTCGGGATACGCCTCGGCATGAAGGATCCCGGCCAGAGACGACAGCGAATGGAACACACCCGCCATCGGTCTCGGCCCGAGTTCGCGGTCGATAGCGACGCAGATACCTTCGAGGTCACGCGCGAACTGTCCCACATGATGGTGTTCCGCGTTGCCGTGGAGCGGATTCTCACCGTGATTACGGATGTCGAACAAGACCACTTCGTAGCGTTCGCGAAGCGGCCCCCAGAACGGCAGATAGGCGTCGATCGCAAGGCCGTTGCCGTGGCTCAGAACCAGGCGCGGACCCGACGGCGTTCCATGTTGCCGGATGCGGATTATGGCGCCGTCGTCCATCGTGGCGTCGAACGTCCGTATCGGGCTCGGTATCGAAACTGTCTCTCGGTTCTCCATGGCAAATGTGGGGTCTAGAATTGATTGAGCGCGAGCCGCGGTGCAAGCGCATCGTAACGAAGCGGCGACTCGTTCGTTTTCGTTTTCAGAGCATCCGAACCGGATCTATATCGACTATCAGATAGACGTGCTCGCGCTCGGCACGCGGCATCACGGCTTTTCGCATCGCGCCCAGTGCGGTTCGCATCATGGCGAGACTTTCGGACTTCACCATCACCTGCCATCGGTAGCGCTTCTTTATGCGCTCGATCGGCGCGGGCGCCGGTCCCAGTATGCGCAGCGCGTCCATGCCCGCTCCGCTCGCATTCAAAGCCGAGGCGACGTCGGAAGCCACTCGCTCGACCGCGTGCGGTTCCTCGCCCTCGATTCGCACCATCCCGAGCCGCGCGAACGGGGGGTAAAAGAGCTCGCGCCGCAGATCCAGTTCGCGCCGGATGAAGCGCGCATAATCCTGGTCGCTCGCGGCGCGAATACTGTAATGATGCGGCGCCCACGTCTGAATCAGCACACGTCCGGGCCGTTCGCCGCGCCCCGCGCGTCCCGCGACCTGGGTCAGCAATTGGAAAGTTCGCTCCGCGGAACGGAAATCCGGAAGGTTGAGCGCAAGGTCAGCCGAGACCACCGCCGCAAGCGTGACATTCGGGAAATCGAAGCCCTTGGTGATCATCTGCGTGCCAACCAGCACGTCGATATCGCCCTCTCGAAGCGCCCGAAGAATGGCGGCACGGGCGCCGCGACGCCCGCTGGTATCGCTGTCGAGCCTTTCTATTCGCGCACCCGGAAGAATCTCATCGAGTGCGGCGTGAAGCCGCTCGGTGCCGAAGCCCTGCCCTTCGAGTCCGAGCTGCCCACATTCGGGACATTGTTCCGGCGCCTCGGAGCGCTCGCCGCAGTAATGGCATCTGAGCGATCGGTCACTCAGATGGAACGTCATCGCGACGCTGCAGCTTCCGCACGCGATCACGTTGCCGCACAGATGGCACTGCAGAAAATTGTGATAGCCACGGCGGTTGAGGAACACCATGCTCTGGCCGCCCGATTCAAGATTGGCCCGAAGCGCAGCGACCATCGCGTTTGACAGCGGAATCGGCGCTGGGGCGGCTTTTTGCTCTTTCGATTTGGTGGGCTTGCTAGAATTTGCCGCTCGCTGCGCGGCCATCTCCTGGCGCAGATCGACCACCTCGACGTCAGCCATCGGACGATCGTTGACCCGGCGCGGAAGCCTGAGGATCCGGTAACGTCCACGGCGCGATTTGAAAAACGACTCCGCTGACGGCGTCGCCGAGCCCAGCACGACGGGGCATTCGGCGAACCGCCCGAGCGCCACCGCGAGGTCGCGCGCATGGTAACGAATCCCCTCCTCGCTCTTGTACGCCGGGTCGTGCTCCTCATCGACCACGATAAGGCCCGCGTCGTGAATAGGCGCGAAAATGAGCGAGCGCGGACCGATCATGATGCGCGCCTCTCCGCCGAGCGTCGCCATCCAGCTTGCCCATCGCTCGCCCACGCTCTGCGCACTATGCGCGATACCGACCAGACGCCCGAACCGGGCCCGGAACGACCGCACCAGTTCGTCGGCAAGCGCGATTTCGGGGACCAGGATGATGACTTGTCGCCCTGCTTCGAGCGTCGCGGACGCAAGCTGGAGATAGACCTCCGTCTTGCCGCTGCCGGTCACGCCCCAGAGAAGAAAAGTCTGAAACGACGGGTTTTCGATTCGCGCCTGAATCGCCTCGATTGCGGCCTCCTGCTCGGGCGTCAGGACGTGAGGCGTCTCCATCTTCCATCCAGCCTGCACATCGCCTCCGCCCGCACCCGACCATGCCTCAATAGTCAGCACGCCGCGGGCCGCCATCGTTTTGACCACGGCCCGTGCGCCCGCAACCGCGCTCGTTATCTCGTCCATCGTGAGACCGGACGCGCGCGCCGCGGTGACCATCGACGCGATCTCGCGCTGCTTCTTCCCTCGAAGCGCGGCCACATCGGCGCCTTCGGCGAGCCGGACCCGCTGCGACTCGGACGGTTCGCGCCGACGACCGAGTGTCGCGGTTCGCGCGGCAACGATTCCTTCCGAGGAAAGCGTCGCGAGCGCTGAAATCAGAGCGGTAGCGTCAGCGTCGAGCCGCGAGATCTGACGCGTGGTCATCGCGCGCTTTGCAAGCGCCTCGACCACGGCCCGTTCCGACGCGGTCATCGCGGCCCGACGCAGTGCGTCGGGCGGACGCGCCACCTCGTAGAGCGTCTTTGATTCCACCCTGGCCGCCGCCGGAATGATGCTCCGATAAGCCTCGGCGAGGCTCGCCATGTAGTAATGGGCAAGAAATTCGAACAGGCGCAGATGGGCCGCGTCGAACAGCGGCTTGGGTTCCAGAAGTTCAAGGATCGGCTTCAGGTCGCCATGGTCATCACGGGTTGCTGGCTCGCCGTCGCCAACTTCGAGCACCACGGACGTGACCTTGCGCGAGCGCAGCGGCACGAGCACGCGATGGCCGGGGGCAATAAGCTCCCGGAACTCGTCGGGAACCGCGTAGGTCAGCAGGTCCACCCTGCCGACCGCCCCGACCACAACCACCTTTGCCCACATCGCCAAGAATTGTACCGTCTGCGCCGTCCGCTCGCGCGCTCTATCTCCCATCGGCACTTATACCGGGGCAGGCCGCGACGCGCGACGACCGCTTTCCCCCGACTGTTCAGTCTGATTGAATCTGACTTCGCGGGCATCGCCCCGCTACAGGACATTTCAAGATGCTGCGTTTTCTAACCGCCGGCGAGTCCCACGGGCCCGAATTGGTCGCCGTCATCGAGGGCGTTCCCGCAGGGTTCGAGGTCGATGTCGCCCGTATCAATTACGATCTCGCCCGCCGCCAGAAGGGCTACGGGCGCGGCGGCCGGATGCTTATCGAAAAGGACCAGGCGCGTCCCGTTTCGGGAATACGCTTCGGGCGCACGATGGGCAGTCCGGTCACCTTCATTATCGAGAATCGCGATTTCAAGAACTGGCAGAGGCGGATGTCGGCTGACCCCGCCGACCGGTCCGAGGCGAAACCGGTGACGCGCCCGCGCCCCGGCCATGCCGACCTTGCGGGCGTTCTGAAGTACAATCTCGCAGACGTGCGCGACGTGCTCGAACGCGCCTCTGCGCGTGAGACGACCGCGCGGGTCGCGATCGGGTCGTTCACCAAGCAGTTGCTCGCCCCGTTCGGCATCTCGGTGCTGGGCTACGTGTCGAGTATCGGCTCGTTCGAGGCCTCAGTCCCCGAAGGAATCAGCGTAGAGGAACTCGCCCGTATCACCGAAGAGTCCCAGGTCCGGGTCGCCGACCCCGAAGCCGAGCGCGCGATTATCAGCGAGATTGACGCTTGCAAGAAAAGCGGCGATACGCTCGGCGGAGTGGTCGAGGTAGTCGCGACCGGTCTTCCGGTCGGTGTGGGCAGCTACGTGCAGTGGGACCGCAAGCTCGACGCGCGGCTTGCCTTCGCCCTGATGAGCATCCAGGCGACCAAGGGAGTCGAGTTCGGATGGGGGTTTCGGGCGGCGCGCGTACACGGATCGGAACTTCACGATGAAATCGGCTACGACGCAGAAGAAAAACGCTTCACGCGGATGTCGAACAACTCGGGCGGCACGGAAGGCGGCATGAGTACGAGCGAACCGCTTCGGGTGCGGGTAGCGTTCAAGCCGATTTCCACCCTGATGCGTCCGTTGCACTCGGTCGATATACGAACCAAGGCCGACGCGGTCGGCACCATCGAGCGCTCGGACGTGTGCGCGATTCCGGCCGCCGCGGTTATCGCGGAAACAGTCGTAGCGTTCGAGCTTGCCGGCGCGTTCCTTGAGAAATTCGGCGGCGATTCGTTCGTGGAAGTAATGCGCAACTATCAGGGCTATCTAGGACAGGTCCGCAACTATTGAGAGCGGCAGCGGGAGACGCGTGCGCGATGGCGCCCAAGCTTATTCTGACCGGCTTCATGGCGACCGGTAAAAGCGCAGTCGCGCGGCGGCTGGCGGATAGGCTCGGATGGCCTCTGATAGACACGGACCAATGCCTGGTTGCACTCGCGGGCAAACCCGTCGGAGCGATTTTCGCCGAGCACGGCGAGCCGCATTTCCGCAGACTCGAACGCGAGGTTATCGCCACTATCGCGGGGGACGTGCATCGATGCGCCCAGTGCAGGCGTCCGCGTCCGGCGGTGGTCGCGACCGGCGGCGGAGCGCTGGTGGACGAGGTGAACTACCTCGCACTCCGGCACGCGGGCGTCATCATATGTCTCAGCGCGCGGCCCGACGTGATTGCTCGCCGGGTCGAACGATCGAGGACCGAGCGCCCCAAGTTGCTTGAAGGCGACAAGCCGCTCGCCGAGCGTATCGAGGAACTTCTTTCCGCCCGCCACGAGGCATACCGCAAGGCCGAGGTCATGGTAGACACCTCCGATCTGAGTATTGAAGAAGCTGCCGAGTGCGTGCTGGCGGCGTTTATTGAGCACGGAGCGCCACGATGCGCAGTTTCCGCGTAGAACTCGGGCCGCGAAGTTATCCTGTCCACGTTGGCGCAGCACTGCTCGATCGCCTCGGCGAACTGGCGCGTGAAGCAGGGCTGAAACCCGGCAATTCGATTCTCGTCACTGACTCGAACGTCGGGCCGCTTTACGCGGAGCGTGCGATCGGCGCGCTCGCACACGCCGGCTTCAAGACTGTTGTCATTGAAATCGCAGCGGGCGAAAGCAGCAAAACGATCGCGGTGCTTGAGCACGTTTACGACCGGATGGCCGACGCGGAACTGGACCGCAAGAGCCCGGTGTTCGCGCTCGGCGGCGGAGTGGTCGGCGACCTCGCGGGCTTTGCCGCCGCGACCTTTATGCGCGGAGTCCCGCTGGTCCATATTCCAACCACGGTGGTCGCAGCGGTCGATTCATCGCTCGGGGGCAAGACCGGCGTCAACCACAGCCGCGCCAAAAACCTGATCGGCTCCTTCTATCAGCCACGGATGGTTGTCGCGGACGTCCAAACGCTCAATACGCTTCCCGAGCGCGAGTTCCGCGAGGGTCTTGCCGAAGTGATCAAGTACGGCGCAATCATGGACGCGCCGATGATAGGCGATCTCGAGCGCGACCTCGACGCGATCCTTGCTCGCGAGCCCAGTGCGCTCGAAGCGGTCGTCGAACGCTCGCTCAGGCACAAGGCAAACGTGGTGGAACGCGACGAGCGCGAGGGCGACCTCAGAAAAATCCTGAACTTCGGCCATACTGTAGGCCACGCGCTCGAAGCCTCATCGGGTTACGGACATTATCTTCACGGCGAAGCGGTCGCAGTCGGGATGGTTGCCGCGTGCAGGCTTTCGCGCGCTTACGCCGCGCTCGAACAGGCCGCCGCAAGCCGTCTCGGCGAACTAATCGGACGTGCCGGGCTCCCGGTCGCGATGCCGTCGGGATGGCGCGGCGAAGAGTTCATCCAAGCGCTCAGGCTCGACAAGAAACGCGTCAGCAAAGGCGTCGAATTCGTGCTTATAGACCGTCTCGGGCACGCGCTCACCAAGGAACTCACGTTCGACCAAATCGTAGCTGGCCTCTCGTGAAGTTTTGACACGAAGTGTGATTCAGCCCGAGTCGCACACCACCGGCGGGCTCAGCCTTTCGCGAATCAGTGTCTAGATGATTCTACCGATATTGTCTTAGCGCCATTTGGCGCATTTGGCTTTACTCGAACTTCCGTGTACTTTTATTATTAATATTCCCCGATAGCGATCCAGACACATGCCGGCTGAGGGGACGATGTGGAGGTGGAGCATGGACGAGAAGTTTGAAGTCGTATCTTCCAGGGTACTGACGGTTCAGGACGTTTCCCGCTATCTCAGGGTTCATCCCTCGACCATCTACAGGATGCTGAAGCGCAATGAACTGCCCGCTTTCCGGGTTGGCAGCGACTGGCGTTTCACTGTCGAGGCGATTGATAAGTGGCGGGCCAAAGTTGAAGGCGGAGACCTTACCGAAGAAGGTCAGATGCATCAGGACGACGCCGTCTTCGCTAGCGCATCCAAGTAAAACGAAGGGCCGGCCGCCCATCGGACGACCGGCCCTTCACGCAATCACTCTTCAGGCCTGGAAAAAACGACGCGGGTTGTCGATCAGCATCGTGTCGATCTTCTTCTGCGGAACGCCCGCCTCCAGCAGCTTCGGGATAATATTCTTGAACATGTGCGTCGGCTTCCAGTTCTCGACCAGCTTCGCAACTTCCGGCGTGATGTCGAGTCCGCGCCCGAGCCAGCACGCCACGCTGTCGTGCGAAAGCACGATCTGACTCTCGAACCCGATTCCCACCAGTCCGATCAGTGCCGCCAGCCGCAGCCGGTCGGGATGCAGAAAGTCCAAACCGAAGCGGTCGAAACCGATGAACGATCCGCGATCGAGCATATCGGTGTGATACTTGAGATCGGACGCGCCGCAGCTGTGACCGATTACGACGTGACCCAGATCGACACCTTCTGAAGCGAAGATTTCGATCTGCTCAGGCCCCATCGTGCCCTCGTCGGTATGCGTGGTGATCGGCGCGCCGGTCTTCTTGTGGGCGCGGGCCGCAGCGCGAAGGCACATCTCCTCGTAGGGAGTGATCGCGCCCTGCCCGGTCGCGCACTTGATGATGCCCGCCTTGATTCCGGTCTCGCCGATACCCTTGGTGATCTCGGCGATGTAAACGTCGGTTATCTGCTCGACCGTCCGCTGCTTGAAGTACGGCGTGTTGCCGAGTTCTTCCTTGTAGAGACCGGTGGCGCAGATGATATTGAAGTTCGTCGCCGATGCGACCTCGGCCATGAACGTGACGTCGCGCCCGATATCCATCGGACACGGATCGACGAACGTGTTGAGTCCGAGATCCTTGAGTTCCTTGACCTGCTCGATGCAGTTCTTGAGCGCGGTCTTTCGGTCGAACTGCGGTGCCGTGCAGTCAAGTTCCCATCCAGCCCATCCAATCAGCAGATGCTCGTGCATCAGGGTGGTCCCAAGCTGATCGGCGTTCACAGTTCCGGTGACAGTGTTAATCGTTTTCATCCGGCTATGTCCCTTCCGTTCGTTTCCGAAAACCGCTTTACATCCACTCGTCGCGTCAGAGCAAGCCGCCCCATGACCCTGCGCGACGCCGCCGCGCCATCCGCAATCCGGGGCGAAGAGCAGTCAGGTCCCGGCTGTAAAGCTTTGCGAGGAACTTAGCCCCGAGCGAACCGAGCCGTCAAACCCCGGCGCTATCGACTCAACCCTCGTGACGGCGCGAGAGGAAACTTGCAAGGAACACCATCGCGACGCCGACGGTGATCGCCGAGTCAGCGACATTGAAGACCGGGTAATTCCACGCGTAGTAGTGCACGTGGATAAAATCTATGACGCGTCCACGCACGGCTCGGTCGATAAGATTTCCGACCGCACCCCCGAGAATCATCGCGAACGAGAACGACATCAGCGTCACGCGCCGCGCGCCAGCCATCAGGTAAAGCAGCACGACAATCGCGACGGCCGAGAGCGTGAAGAGGAACCCCGTTCGAAAGAAGGCGGGCAGTGTTGCGAAAAGGCTGAAAGCCGCGCCCGGATTCTGCGTATAGGTGATTTCCAGGCAGTGCGGGATAAGCACGATACTCTGGTAGAGCGTCATGTGGGCGCTCACGTAGAGCTTCGTCACCTGGTCGAGGATGACGATCGGCAGCGTTACCAGACCGGTCAGGATCGCGAGTGTACGAAGCCGCGCCGGATGCGCGGCAGCGTCCGTGGCAGTGTCGGTCATCGGTTCGTCGGCCTGCGATGTATTCGGTTCAGGCACGGACCACCGAGCGGCATCGCGGGCACAGTTCCGGGTCGCCGCCGTCGTCGTAATACGTCCAGCATCGCTGGCACTTCTGCCCCTGCGCCCGTTTGCCTGTGACCAGCACCGGCAAATCCGGAGAAACCCGCGCGAAGGTTCCATCGACCACGGAAAAATCCTGGCGACCCTCGGCCGCTTCACGAACCGCTCGCACGTCATCCGGCGCGAGGATTGCCA
>JBJKQX010000247.1:0-3190 GCA_046704965.1 Binataceae bacterium (SeqCode) | reverse complement strand
GGGCAATATGGTGGCGGCTTATATCCTCGCGCAGGCGGCCTTCGAACAGGGACGCTTTGGGCAGGCTTTTCCGAGCTTCGGCCCCGAACGCCGTGGCGCGCCGGTTTCGGCGTTCGTGAGGATCGCCGAGCGCACGCTCCGACGGTATTGTCAGGTGCTAAGTCCCGACTTCCTGATAATCCAGGATGACGGGTTGCTGCGGGTTGCGGGAATAACGGCCGGGCTCAGGGCAGGCGGCGGGATTCTGGTCAATTCCGCGAAGGACCCGCGCGAGCTCGAAACGCAACTCGAAGGCGCGCTGACTGACAACAGACTGATCGTTCTGCCTGCCTCCGCTCTTGCCACTGAGTTTCTCGGAAAGCCGATGCCGAACACTGCTTTGCTCGCGGCGTTTCTCGCGCTCACGGAGCTTTTGCCGCTTGAGGCGTTGGAGCACGCGCTTGAGCGCCGCTTCCGTGACAGGACGCTCGCGCAAAACCTGGCGCTCGTCCGCGAAGCGGCATCGCGCGTGCCCGCGGGACTTTGGAAGGAGGCGGCTGATGCGTGAGGCGATCGAAGGATCGGCTGCGATGGCGAGGGCCGTCGCGCTTTGCCGTCCGCAGGTGATTTCCGCATACCCGATCACTCCGCAGACGCACATAGTCGAGGGGCTCGCCCGGATGATCGCGGACGGCGTGCTGCGATGCGAGTTCGTGAGCGTCGAGAGCGAGTTTTCCGCCGCCTCGGTCGTGCTCGGTGCCGCGGCCTCAGGTGCGCGCGCTTACACTGCTACCTCGGCGCAGGGACTCCTGCTGATGACGGAGGTGCTGTACAACATCGCGGGCCTCAGGATTCCGCTGGTGCTGACGTGCGCCAACCGCGCGATTTCGGCGCCGGTATCGGCATGGAACGATCAGCAGGATTCGATGTCGGTTCGCGACGCCGGATGGATTCAGCTTTACTGCGCCAGCAACCAGGAGGCGGTGGATACCACCATCCAGGCGTTCCGGATTGCCGAGCGCACGGAGCTTCCGGTGATGGTATGTGTCGACGGTTACGTCCTGACCCATACGCTTGAACCGATCGAGTTGCCGACGTCGCAACAGGTCGACGGATTCCTTCCGCCGTACAGTTTTTCGCGCGCCCTCGACCCGCGCGACCCAATCAGTATCGGCAATCTTGTCACGCCTGACTATTACACCGAGGCGCGCTACGCCCATCATCATGCGCTTCTGCGAGCAAAGGATGAGATAGAGGCGGCGGACCGCGACTGGGCTGCGGTGAGCGGTCGGCGCGCGGGCGGACTGCTTTCGGTCGATGGGCCTGACGATGCGCGGGTCGCGATTCTGACTATTGGCTCGGTGCTCGGTACGCTGGCCGATGCGCGCGACGAGTTCCCGGAGCTTCGCCCGGCGAAGCTCATCAAGCTGCGCTCGATGCGACCGTTTCCGGTCGACGAGATCCGCGACGCGTGCCACGAACTGACGGACGTGATCGTGCTCGAACGGGCGCTCTCGATGGGGAGCGGCGGAATAATCGGCGCCGAGGTGCGCGGAGCGCTGGCCGACGAGCCGAATCCGCCGCGGGTGCATAACTTCGCCGCGGGACTCGGCGGACGTGACATGCCACTTGAGATTTACCCGCGGCTGCTGAAGGCGGTGGAAGCACCCGCCGCCACGCGTTTCGAAATAATGGACGTCGAATTGGAGAAGCTGCCCGAAGCTGACCGCTGAAGGCGCGCTCGCGCCGGAGCGCAGGAACCATGGCCGAAAACGAACAAAGGTCACTCTCCGAGTTACGTCGCAGCCAGCCGGTTTTCCGCGGGCTCGACGCGGGTCATCTCGCATGCCAGGGATGCGGCCAGGCGCTCGCAGCCCGACTTGTGACGGAATCCGCCGGCCCCGACGTTATTATTGCCAACGCCACCGGATGCCTCGAAGTGTTCACGACCGCATGGCCGCGCACCGCTTGGCGGGTGCCGTGGATACACTCGGTGTTCGCAAATGCTCCCGCGGTCGCATCGGGTATCGAGGCTGCGCTCAAGGCGCAGGGCCGGCTCACCAAGGTAGTCAACGTGGGCGGCGACGGCGGAACGTTCGACATCGGGTTGCAGGCGCTTTCCGGGATGCTCGAACGTAACCACAACGTTCTCTACGTATGCTTCGACAACGAGGCGTACATGAACACCGGCATCCAGCGTTCCAGCTCGACTCCGCACGCCGCGATGACCACCACTTCGCCGCCCGGCCGTGAGCGGATGGGCAAGCGTCATCTGAAGAAGGACCTGCTTTCGATAATCGCCGCCCATCACATCCCGTACGCGGCGACCGCGACGGTTGCCTATCCTTCCGACCTGCGCAAGAAGGTGCGGCGCGGACTTGAGATCGAAGGCGCGGCGTTCATCCTGGTGCATTCGCCATGTCCGCTGGGATGGGGCCATGATGGCGCTCTCAGTATCGAGGTCGCGCGGCTCGCGGTTCAGACGGGTGTCTTTCCGGTGCTTGAGATGGAACGCGGCGAGGTGGTCGCGGCGATGCAGCTTCGCGAGATCCACCCGGTCACGGATTACCTGAAAATTCAGGGTCGCTTCAGCCATCTCTTCAACGACAGCCCCGAAGCGCGCGAGGAACTGGAGCATCTGCAGGCCCTCGCCGACCACAATATCGAGGTTTATGGCCTCAAGGCCGAAGCCGCTGGTCCACGCGACAGCGAAAGCGCCGACACGGTCCATCGCGGAGGTCTCAGATGGGGGTGAAATCGCAAAGCGCCAGCATACCAATACTCACACGCGGGAGCTTTGCGCGCGCCGGCAGTTCGCTTTCGCTCACAACCGGCAGTTGGCGCGACAAAAGACCCATCCACGTGCATCGCGTCTCTCCGTGTCACGACGCGTGCCCCGCGGGAGAAAATCCGCAGGCCTATCTTGCCCGTCTCGCCGAGGACGATCCTCGCGCCGCCTGGCAAAGCCTGGTTGAAGCGAATCCGATACCCGCCGTGACAGGACGCGTCTGTTACCATCCGTGCGAAACAAGTTGCAATCGCGGCAGTTATGACGAGGCGATCGCGATTCACGCGATCGAGCGCTACCTGGGTGACAAGGCGATCGAATCCGGATGGGATTATCCGATAACTCGTCCTGCTCTCGACGCTCCCGAAGCAGCCGTGGTCGGAGCCGGTCCCGCCGGTCTTTCCGCCGCCTACCATCTGCTGA
>JBJKQX010000246.1:0-3720 GCA_046704965.1 Binataceae bacterium (SeqCode) | reverse complement strand
CATGGGTGAGGAAATCGGCGAGCGGCTTCGGCCAGATGCTCGAGACGGGATCGGCGATCAGCACGACATAGGGGTTGTCGGGCGTGAAGAAGGCGGCGCCGGTGCCGGTCTGGTCGATCAGCAGCATCTTGTGCTCGCGCGCGATCGGCACCGCCACCGAAGTCAGCACCGAGCCGGAATCGGCGACCAGGATGTCGACCTTGTCCTGGGTGATGAGCTGGTTGTAGAGCGTCGCCGCGGTGGCGGTATTGCTCTGGTCGTCGTAGGCGATAAGCTTGATCGGGATCTTCCTGTTGTAGGGCTTCACGAACACGCCGCCCTCGGCGTTCTTCTGGTCAACCCAGAGCTTGAGCCCCCGAAATACCGGCATCGAAATGGCCGCAAAATTGCCGGAATCCGCGTACAGCGTGCCGATCTTGATTTCGGCCGGTGCGCCGGCCGCGCAGGCCGCGCCGGTAAATAGCGCGAGGAATACAACAAACAGCGAAACGATTGCTTTACGTAACATTGTGAGCCTCCTTCTTTGCAAAATGTCTTGCGACAATCTGTATTGTATATTGGTTACGTGCACCTTCATGCTGCCGGCGTCACGCCCCGCCGGTCGGCATGTTGAACTCTTCGTTGTGTTGACCCAGCCGCGGAGCGGCTGATCGAAACGTCGGGCGCACGCCGTCGATGGATATCGGAAGCGCTGTGAGGTGAAAGTCCTCCCCAGGCAACGCCTGCATCATTCCGAGCGCCTGCACCTGCGGATTGGTCATCGCCTCGATCACTGTGTTCACCGGGGCGCACGGTACGCCGACAATCTCGAATCGCTCGACCCACTGCGCCCGAGTCCGTTTGCGAAGCAGGGGCTGCAGCTGCTCGAACAGAGCTCCCTTGTGTTCAATTCGTGCCCAGTTGGTAGCGAAGCGGGGATCGTCGATCCAGTCCTCGCGCCCAAGTTCGCGTGCGAGCTTTGCGAAAAGCCGGTTGTTGCCGCAGCAAATTAGCAGTGGCGAGTCTGCGGTCTCAAACGCCTCGTAGGGCACAAATCCCGGGTGTCCGGAGCGATGACGCTCCGGCAAAACGCCTTCGTTCACATAGGCATCTGCCTTCTGGGCAACCCATGCCATGGCGGTTTCGAGCAGCGACGTCCTGACGATCCCGCCCTTTCCTGTCGCGTGGCGCCGTTGCAGCAGCGCCAGGGCGCCTATGACGGCCCACATTCCGCTTCCCTGGTCGCAGATCGATGCACCGGCACGCATCGGCGGATCACCTGGTCCGCCATTGATGCTCGACAGACCGCTGAATGCCTGTATCATTGGCTCGTAGCCTGGAAGCCGGCTCATCGGGCCGGTGTGCCCAAACGCCGAAATCTCGCAATAGATCAAGCGCGGGTGCCGGGCGCACATGGCGACTCCGTCAATGCCAAGTGCCTCGGCGACGCCCGGCCGAAGGTTGTGGATAAGGATGTCGGTGTCCGCCGCCAGCCGCTCGACGACTGCCACGCCGTTCGGGGTCTTCAGGTCGAGCGTGGCCGACTTCTTGCCCCGGTTGAACACCTGGAAGTTGAGGGCATCGCCGTGCCGAAATGCCGGTCCCATGCGGCGCGCGTCGTCCCCGCCCTCGACCCGCTCCAGCTTGATGACCTCTGCGCCAAGGTCCGCCAGAATCGCACCGGCGAACGGACCGGCCAGAACCTGCCCGAGCTCGAGTACGCGCAAGCCATCGAGAATCCTCCTATCCCCATTCGCGAATGTCATCTAGACGACCTCGTGGGCGCGGAACGAGTTCAAACGCTGCTCCTACCCGCGCACGCGGCCGGGCGCGTGATCGACATTGCGGCATTACCGCGAATCCTGCTGAGTACCGCGTCGCAGCCGATGCTCAGCTCCGGCGCGGTCGTGGAGAGGAAACGCGTGGAGGGGAGCAGCTTCAAAGCCGGCGTCAGGGCAAGACAGAGAGCTGCCTCGCGCTCTAAGTGAATGTGTCGGTGTTCCCCTGCAGCAGCAAGCGCAACGCCACTAACCGGTACACCGCCGTGCCGACCACAGGGACGTAATCTCGCCACCCGCGGAACGTCGCAAATTTGCACGCGCTGCCTCCTCATTTTTGCGCGGTCGAGCCGTTGCCTACTCCGCGGCCAATGACGAAATTTTGCAGGAGGCCAAGATATCTGTAAAATCGAAATTTCACGTCAACTAATCGATATTGCGGATGAATTTATCGTCGCGTGACCTTCGAGCCGTGGTTGCCCTGGTTGACGAACGTAATTTCACGCGAGCCGCGGAGCGGATTCACCTTTCGCAGTCCGCATTCAGCGCATTAATCCAAAGCGTGGAAGAAGCCCTCGGCGCGCGCCTCTTCGACCGAACCACGCGAAACGTTACCCTCACACCCGAGGGACGCCTGTTCGAGGCCTCTGCGCGGCGCGTGCTGGGCGATTTCGACGGCATGGTGGAAGACTTCCGCCACCACGCGCAGCACAGGCGCGGCCGAGTAGTGATTGCTGCATTACCGTCGTTGGCGGCTGGATGGCTGCCGGGAGTACTAGCCGAATTCCGAGCGCGCTACCCAGGAATCGACTTGTCGCTGCTCGACACGCTGTCTGAGCAATGCCTAGCGCTCGTGCGGTCCGGCCAGGTCGACTTTGCCTTGGCGAGCGCGGGCGATAAGGATGCGGACCTCGCGACAGAGTCGCTCTGCGAAGACAAGTTTTACCTCGTCTGTCGCAAGGATCATCCGCTCGCGCGGAAGCGGGGAATCGGACTGAGTGACCTGGCCGCGTATCCCTTCGTGCATCTGTCGCGCAACAGCAGCGTCCGCCAACACCTCGAGGCCGCGTTCCATCCTATGCTCATGCAGACGGTGTTAGAGGTGGAGCATCTCGCCACCGTCGCTGGTATGGTCGTCGCAGGGTTGGGAATGACCGTCGTGCCCACGCTCACACTCTTCCAATTCGAGCGGTCAGACCTCGTGAGGCGCCAACTGGAGTTGAAAGGGCTTACGCGAAGGATCCTCCTCGTTCGACGCAAAAGTGGCGTACTTTCGGTTGCATCTCGATCGCTCTACGACCTGATGATCTTGCGAAGACCGTCCAGCGAACCGGCCGGGATGAAGATCCGCACGTCTGCGCGCGCCGGCGAGCCTTCGGCCTCAGGGGGCGATGGCCGTGTGCGCCGCAGGTCGCGTTGAGTGCGCAAGTGCGAGGCCAGCGCTTCCGTCGAATCTAACTGCTTTGTCACCCAGAGACTGGACCTCCTTAGGAAGCGATCGGGCTACCCATATCAGAGATTCGCGGCTGTTGTCGATCTGCGAATTTGGTTCGTCTATTGAGCGGACTGATACTAGTTGTCGATTATGATTTAGAGTTTGTTGCGCGCCTGAACATGACGTGCAGCGATGGCGGGATTGCACCGCGCATGCACTGGGCAGCAATCTGGCCGAAGCAGTCCATCCAATTGCCGGTCCGCAGGATGAACGCTCGGCAACTCCTGGCCGACTGCAGCCGGATAGGTTTTCCTGCGCGGAAGACGGCTTAAGCCTGTGGATTCAACCGGTGCAGGCAATACACCGGGAACTGCGCAAGCGCGATGAAACCGCGCTTCGGGGGCGTTCCAATCGCCCGCTCAAGGCGCGTCGCGATAGATTTTCCCGCGGGCGCGCACCGGCGCGAGCAGGGTCAAGTCGCCTTGCACGACCTGGTATCCCGTCGGGTAGGGCGGGCGCGCTTCCAGG
>JBJKQX010000245.1:0-5618 GCA_046704965.1 Binataceae bacterium (SeqCode) | reverse complement strand
ATTAAGAACACGCCCCAAACAGGGAGCGGATCAGCTCTTCGCAAAGAGCATCACATAACAGGGGTCGCGGAAAAATACATCAAAAGTACAATAAGATTCATAGCCTTTTCGGCGCTGACCGGCTTGCTGAAGGGCCATGGGCGATGATACGCTCAACAGGCGTGGGCTCATGCCCACTTTTTTGTTGGTTGAGTGTGATTAACGTTCCGGCGTGCGGCCGCCGCGGTATCCTGCCGGGTGGGAAAGACAGCGGCCGGGGGTTGAGCCGGTGATAGTGCTGACGCTTAATCCGGTCGCTCGCAAGGTGATGGAGCTGCTTGAGCCCCACATCGAGCGACAGGGGTACGAGCTGGTCTTCGTGGAGTTCCGAAAGGGCTCCCGAGGCTCGTTGCTTCGTCTGTTGGTCGACAGGCCCGGGGGCGGTATCAGCCTGGACGACATCGAGCGCCTGAGCCACATTTTGAGCGATTTGCTCGATGTGTATGACCCCGTGGAGGGGCGTTACACACTTGAGGTGGCCTCGCCCGGGATTAACCGGCCGCTGGCCAAGCTCGAGCACTTCGAGGCCTGTCGCGGGAAACGTGTCAGGGTTCGGCTGCTCAGCGCACGCGAGGGGCAGAAGACGCTGCTCGGTAAACTGGTTTCGGTCGGTCCGTCAGGTATCGAGGTGGATGACGAAACGAGCAAACAGTGTCAGGCTGTCGGATTTGAAGACATACAAGGGGCTTCTTACGAACACGATTTTGGTGACTGAGGCTGCGCCGCGGGCGGCTGCGATTCCGGGAAACCTTCCGGGCGTGACGGCGCGTACCAGCCCGGGGAGGTGATATGCAGGTTGATCTGAACCGGGTCATCGAACAGGTTTCAAAGGAAAAGGGGATAGACAAGTCGATCGTTATCAATGCGGTCGAGGAGATGATGCATTCGGCTGCGCGGCGCACGTTCGGGCCCGATCGCAGGATTGAATCGCGCTATAACACCGAGCTCGGCGAGATAGAGCTGTTCGAGATAAAAACGGTCGTGGAGCGGGTCTCGAATCCGCTTTCCGAGGCCGAACTCGAGGAGGCGCGCTCGGAGTATGATCCGGACGCGCAACTCGGCGACGAAATCCTGATCAAGCTCGACACGGCAACGATGGGGCGGATTGCGGCTCAAGCCGCCAAGCAAAACCTCATCCAGCACATACGTGACGCCGAGCGAAAACAGATTTATAATGAGTTTAAGGATCGGAGAGGGGAAATCGTCTCCGGTATCGTCCAGCGCTTCGAACGGAAGAACATGATCGTGAACCTCGGGCGTACCGAGGCGATCCTTCCGGAAAAAGAGCAGATCCCACACGAACGCTATCGTCAGGGTGACCGAATCCGTGCCCTCATCACCGATGTGGAACTCACGGAGAAGGGCCTCTCGATAGTTTTGTCGCGTACGTCGAACGAATTTCTGGTCAAGCTGTTTGAGCAGGAAGTGCCGGAGATGTACGAGGGTATCGTGGAGATACGACAATGCGCGCGCGAACCCGGGGGACGGGCCAAGGTGGCCGTCTACTCGAAGGACAGCGATGTCGACCCGGTGGGCGCGTGCGTCGGGATGAAGGGAACCCGGGTGCAGTCGGTGGTTCAGGAGTTGCGAGGCGAAAAGATCGATATCGTGCCGTGGACCGATGATCAGGCGGAACTGGTCTGCCGGGCGCTTGCTCCCGCGAAGGTCTCCAAGGTGATAATCGACGAAGACGAGGGCGGGATGGAAGTCATTGTACCCGACGACCAGCTCTCCCTCGCTATCGGAAAGCGTGGCCAGAACGTTCGTCTCGCCCATCGACTGACGGGGTGGAAGCTCGACGTGCGCAGCGACAGCGAAGCCGAAGAAGAGGCCCGCTCCGCTCGTGCGTCGCTCAACGCGATTCAGGGAATCGGAGATATCAACGCTGAGCTGCTGTTTCAGCTTGGCTTCCGTTCGTCCGAGCAACTGGCCGAGGCCGACGAGACTTCATTTGACGTCGAAGGCATCAGCCCCGAGCGGGCTCGCCAGTTGATTCAGGCGGCGCGCGAGCACGTGGCGAAAAAGAAAGCCGAAAAAGAGGCCGCCGACGAAGCGGCAGCGCAAGCCGCGGCAGCCGCGGCGGCGGAAACCGCCGAAGAAGCGGTGGGCAGCGCGCAGGAAACCGAGTCCACCGAGCCTGAAGAAGGGGAGCCGGCCGCGGCAGGAATCGCGCAGGATAGCGTTGCAACGGTTCATGAAGCGTCGCACGATGCAGAAAAGGAATCATAGACCGGAGCGGACCTGTATTGGATGCGGAAATCGCGCTATGAAAGCGTCGATGGTTCGGATCGCATCGCGCGACGGACGGGTTGTTGCGGACCCGGAAGGCAGAAGCTTCGGACGTGGCGGCTATTTGCATCGTGGTAAAGGATGCATGGAAAAATTTGTCGCCTCGAAGGTAAAGCAATTTCGCTCGTTGAAAGTCCGGTTGGACCGCTCTGAACGAATTCGGATTTGTGAAGAAATAGAGCAGTTGCTGGATAGGGCAGCAGAGGTCGAATAAAATAAATTAGATGGCCCGAAAGCGGATCAAAACTCTGGCCAATGACTGGAACGTCTCACTTGATGACGTTCTCGCCAGCTGCGAGCGCCTCAAGCTCGCGCACGCGCATGCTGAATCGAGCCTGGTTACGCCCGAAGAGGCTGAACGGATCAAGTCCGATCTCGAAGAGCGTGCCCAGCGTGACGCGTTAATGCGTCGTGAAAAGGTGGTCGAGACGAGTGCCGGAACGGCGGTGGAAAAACGCCTGACGGCTACCGTGATGCGACGTCGCCATACCGAGACGCCTGCCCCGACTTCGCCCGAAGCTACGCCTGCCGCTGAGGAGGCCAAGCCGTTTCACTTCGAGGCGCAGGAGCCGGTCGAGGAACCGTTTGTCGCGCCGATCTTCGAAGAAGCCCCAGAGCCGCAAATTGAGACGCCCGCTCTGCTTGAGCCCGAGGAACAGGAACCCGTGGTTGTGCCACCTGAAGTAGAGGTTGCCGAGACTCCGCCCCCGCCGGCGGCCGAAGAGATTGTTTTCGAGGCTGAGCGCGAAGCGGCGCCCGAACCCGAACAGGTCGAGCAGATTGAGCAGGTCGTGTCGCCGGTTCCGGCACCGCCTGAGGCAATCGTGCCCGAACCGAAACCGGAACCCCGGCCGACGGAAGCGGCCCGGCCTCGCGAGCGCGTTGAGGTTGCCGCAAAAGGTCAGCCCCGGCGCGAGCAAAAGCCGCCGTTCGCACCGAAGCCTTCTGCCGAGCGCGAAGCACGTGAAACAATCGACCTGACGCGCGGCGCACATGCGTCCGCTCCCAGCCTCGATGACGGCCAGCGCGGGCCCAAGGTGCTCGGAAAGATCGATCTCAAGGCCAAGCCACCGCCGCCGCGTCCCGCGACTCCAGCGGCGCGTCCCGCGCGCCCCGCTCAGCCCTCGCGCCCGGGGCCACAGCGCCCGGGCCAAGGTCCGAGATTCGGTGCGCCTTCGGCGCCGCCGACGGAGCAGATGCCGCCGCCCGGCATGGGGACGACCAAGCCGGGTGCCAGACCCGGAATCAAAAAGAAGAAGGTCGTCAAGAAGGATTCGGGAGATTTTCTTGCCGAGCGCGAGATGCGCGGATTGCGGGTGCCCAAGAAACGCAGGGCCATGCCCGGCAAGGAGCAGAGAAAAACCGAAATCACCACCCCCAAGGCCTCCAAGCGTGTGGTTCGTATCACGGAGGGCGTTACGGTCGGCGACCTGGGGCGGTCGATGGGTGTCAAGGCGGGAGATCTGATCAAGAAGCTGATGCAGCTGGGTCAGATGGCTACGGTGAATCAGGTTCTCGACGTCGATACCGCGTCACTACTTGCCGGCGAGTTCGACTATACGGTTGAGAACGTTGCCTTTGACGTCGAACAGGCGATCGAGGAAGAAGCCGAGGTTCAGGGCGAGGCTGTTCCCCGCCCGCCGGTGGTAACGGTCATGGGCCACGTCGACCACGGCAAGACTTCGCTACTCGACGCGATTCGCCATACCAGCGTGACCGACAAGGAATACGGCGGAATCACGCAGCACATCGGCGCGTACACGGTCGAGGCAAACGGACGCGCAGTGACGTTCGTCGATACTCCCGGCCACGAGGCTTTTACCGCGATGAGGGCGCGCGGCGCCAAGGTCACGGATATCGTGGTATTGGTGGTTGCCGCCAACGAGAGCGTGATGCCGCAGACGGTTGAGGCCGTCAATCATGCACGCGCGGCCAACGTGCCCATCATTGTGGCTATCAACAAGATCGACCTGCCGGACGCCAATATCGAGCGGGTCAAGCAACGACTGGTCGAAGTCAACCTGATTCCCGAGGAATACGGCGGCGATACGATCATTGTTCCGGTGTCGGCTCGCACCGGCGAGGGCATCGACAAGCTGCTTGAGATGATTCTGCTCCAGGCGGAGCTGATGGAACTGAAGGCGAATCCGGCCCGCGGTGCTCGTGGCGCGGTTATCGAGGCACAACTCGACCGCGGACGTGGTCCTGTCGCCACGGTTCTTATCCAGGAAGGAACGCTCCGTCAGGGCGACCCATTCGTATGCGGCATCTCCTACGGTCGAATCCGCGCGATGCTGAACCATCTGGGTCAGCGGGTTACGGAGGCCGGACCTTCGACGCCGGTCGAGATCTTCGGTCTGTCCGACGTGCCTGAGCCGGGCACGCAGTTTGTCGCGGTTGCAGAGGAGTCAAGGGCGCGACAGGTAGCCGAGCATCGCCGTTCAAAACGGCGCGAGGGCGAACTTCAGAAGACCAGCCGAGTATCGCTGGAGGATCTGAGCCAGCGGATGCGCGCCGGTGAGATCAAGGAACTGAAGGTCATCATAAAGGGCGACGTTCAGGGCTCGGTCGAGGCTCTTCAGGAAGCGCTCGAACGGCTTTCCACCGACGAGGTGAAGCTGGTTGTTCTGCACGGCTCCGCAGGGGCTATTTCCGAAACCGACGTCAGCCTTGCCTCGGCATCGAAGGCGATCATTGTGGGATTCAACGTCCGCCCCGAGCCCAAGGCGACTCAGCTTGCGGAGAAGGAAGGCGTTGAGATCCGCCTGTACACGATCATCTACGAGGCGATCGACGACATTCGCGAGGCGATGGAAGGCTTGCTTGCACCGACGTATCGCGAGAAAGCGTTGGGCCGTGCTGAAGTCCGCAAGACCTTCGCCGTTCCAGGTGGGACGATTGCCGGCTCGATGGTCCAGGACGGGAAGGTCTCTCGCGGAGGGCTTGCGCGCCTGGTTCGCGACGGCCGCGTGGTGTACGAGGGCAAGATAGGCTCGCTCAAGCGGTTCAAGGATGACGCTCGGGAAGTCCAGTCAGGCTACGAGTGCGGTATCGGCCTTGAGAACTTCAACGACATCAAGCCCGGCGACATAGTTGAAACCTACGAGCTTGAAGCGGTCCTGAGGAAACTTGAACCCGCGAAGGCCGCAGCCGTGCGCGGGCAGGCCTCGGTGGAGAAGCAGCTCCAGACCTGATCGTCGCCGGTGTCCGCACGAGCTCTTTGCGTCTGACGCCGCATCGATTTCCGAGGAGGGGCGGTCCCCATGGTCGTGGGCGTTCTGCGACTCACC
>JBJKQX010000244.1:0-7378 GCA_046704965.1 Binataceae bacterium (SeqCode) | reverse complement strand
GGCGCCATCCCGCAGTGCGATGGCGCCAAGCTCGATGTCGAACGCGTGACGCTCAAGATAACGCAGAATCCAGTAGCGTTTGGCACGTCGTTCCAGTTCGCGCCGTTCGGCTTCTGCGCTCTCTGCGCCGGCGAGCACCTTTAGCAATTCTTCAGGCGAGTAAACGGAACTGATTGCCCCGCTGAGCGCGGCAATCAGTTGGCGCTGCAATACCAGATCGGCGTAACGCCGGATCGGCGAACTAACCTGCGCGTAACAGTCGAGCCCGATACCTGCGTGATACTCGGGATAGAGCGAGAGTCGCGGACGCTGTATCGGCAATTCGCTCCCGATGCGCGGTTGCACCCTATAGATCATCGGGATTCGGTTGTCGGCGGCATAGCGCGCCGCAACAAAATTGCTCATTATCATGAACTCGCCGACCAACGTGCGACTGGTCGAAGACGCGTCGACCATCCGGACGTCGATTTCGCCGTCGTGAACCTTGATCTTCGTTTCCCGCCGTTGCACCAGAAGCGCGCCCGCGCGTCGACGCCGCTCGCGAAGGATGGATGATGCCTGATGGAGCAGGTGCAGTGTGCGCGCGGTTTCCCGGTCGTCATCCGAGCCGGCGGATACGGCAGATAATCCGGCTTCACCGGCGCAGATTGTGCCGGCTTCGCGGGAGTTGCCCGCCGCAGGCGTACCATCGGCGTCGTGGCCGGAATCGTCGCCGCCGTCGGCTTCAGCCAGTATACGGTCGGCTTCGTCGTAGCTAAGCCTTCGGTTGATTCTGACGCGTCCGGGATGAATCGCGGTTCCGAGCAGTTCGCCGTCGGGCGACAGCGTTACCTCTGTCGTGAACACCGGGCGTTCCTCGCCCGCGACCAGGCTTGCGGCGGCGCATGAGACGGCGTCGGGCAGCATCCGGATAGTAGTCTCCGGCAGATAGACGCTGGTGACGCGCTCTGAGGCTTCCTGATCCATCGCGCCGTCCTTGGGCACGAAATCCGTGACCAGCGCTATATGGATGCGTACCTTAAGGTTTCCGTCAGGCAGTCTTTCACAACTGAGCGCGTCGTCGACTTCGACCGTTTCTTCGTCGTCGATGGTGACCGAGAAGCCACCGTCGCTCAGCGCCCGATCGGGAGCCTTGACGGCTTCAGCCTCGGCCATCACACGCTCGGGAAACTCGATTCTGAGGCCGCCGATCGCGGCGAAACGCGTGATGGGTGGCGCTTGGCCAAGACGGTCGAGAATTTCGAATGCCGCCTCGACCGGTTCGATATCCGGCGCGGCCTGCTCCAGCAGGGTACTTGTCTCGCGGCTTCGGGTGAACGGGTTTTCCACGAACGGTCGCAGTCGGGCGACCAGTCCGGACGCCTCCTCGGCAGAAGGCGCGGAATCGCCCTGCAGCACCTGGCGCATCAGACGCTGCATCTCCCGAAATTCATCCGAGCGCATCCTGACACGCTCGGCCTGGATACGCAGACGCTCGACCTGCTCGGGGGTGCGCGGTACGAATTCCATGTGACGGCGGACGAAGTAGAGCCGGTCGCCAAGCAGCGTCTCGAGCATCACCGAGGCGGCAGCCTGTGAGCGACGTCCAAAAAACAGTTCCGCCAGTTCCGCGGCGCTGAAGCTGCGCGCCTGCTCATGGACGACCTCCCACAGCAGGTAGAGGTCCAGTCCCTCGGCAAGTTCAGCGCGCTCGGCCTGGATTTCCTCAAGCACCGAAGGCAAGTCGGACGGAGTTGCTTTTCGGTCCGAATAGCGCACCATCACAAGGTCGCTCGTGATACTGCGCTCGCGCCCCGAGCCTTCGAGTACGGTAAGCTTGCGATCGTTCTCGCGTATCACCAGACCCGGCCGGAAGCGGCCCTGGTCGAGATATTCGACGATCGCGCCAATATATTTCTCACGTACAGTCACGCAAGGAACCATTTTGACGAGCCATGGCCTCAAAGACTATACGAAGAGGGGATCAATGGCGGGAATAAAGCTGGAAATTGAACTGCCCGACGAATTGTTTTCAGAACTCGAGCAGATGGGGAGCGAGTTGGGAGTTGTGGATCCCGCCGAAGCGGCGGTGATAGCGCTCGCCCAATGGATCTCGCAGCGCAAATCCGAACTTGGCGACGGCGACCCGGAACAGCGGTACTTCGTTAACGAGGCGCTCGACGAGCTGATGGGAGCGCCCAAGAAAAAGTAGTATTCCAATCAGGACGGCGGACGTTTGCTCCATTGCCAGGGTGGTCAGCCCCGGAATCTCACTCGGCTTGGCTCTCGCATCGCCACCATGCGCGCTACGCCTACGGCCAGGGCTTTCTTATTTCCTCGGTGTCGCCGGTTTCCTGATTCACGAGGATCAGGTCTATCTCGCGATACTCGCCCTCGGGAAAGAACACGTAACCGCTCATCGTGAAATTGCGTTCCACGGCCCCGCCGCGAAGCGCGAGCGCGCTGATCTGCTCGTTTGCCTGCTGGTTGGCCGCATCCTGGGTTCGAGAGATGCCACTGAAAATGCCCCCGGCGGCTGCCAGCGCGCCCCCGATGATGGCGCCTTCGCTGATCCCGTTTCCGGCTATCGAGCTGATCGCAATTCCCGTTCCCGCGCCGAGCGCCCCCGCTGAGACGCCGCCGGTGGTCGCGTTGACGAGCACCGCTTTGAGTTGAGACGCGCTTCCCGCGCGTCGGGCGGCCTCGCCGGGTGGTATCGGTGCGACCCGCTGGCCGGAAGATGTGATGGCGAACACCTGGCTCGGAAGGACGGTGCGACTTACGCTGGTGCCGTTGGCGATCGTTACATAGACGGGAGTTACGCCCCCAACACTGTTGCCGGCTGAAACTCCGGCCGTGACCCGTCCTCCTATTGGTGTTGCGACGACGGCGGCAGGTTTCGCGATCGGAGGCGACGGCGAGACGGCGCATCCGGGCAAGAGCAGGCAAAGCGAAAGAAGTGCCCCAACGGCGGCGCCGGTTCCGGCTCCGATGCGGGTCCCAGTCCCGCGTTTTTGCGACAATGCTTCCATCGCGCTTGTGCCGGTTGGTAAATCATCGGGCGTTACCGTTCTTATGTCGAGCGCCGGGACCGCTTGCTACAAGGAATTCTTCGTGATCCGCGAGGCAAGATAAGGCCGGGTTGGACGACTCGCGGAACGCAGCGATACCGGAGCGAGTAGGGCTAAGGCACATGAAATCCTGACCGGGCTCGGCTAAAGTGCGAAGCGTCGCCGGCGGATGGGTCAGGGGTCGAGCAGTCCAAACGGGCGGCACTACGCGATAGCGTCGCGGGCGATGCCGGGGTGGTGGAACAGGTAGACACAGGGGACTTAAAATCCCCTTCGCCGCAAGGCGAGTGCGGGTTCGAGTCCCGCCCCCGGCACCACGCTTTCCACATCATTGCGTAGATTCGACACCTTAATCCCAGCCGGGAGTGGCCCTGCATCAGCTTATATCCAGTTTGCGGTCAAAACTTACCTTTTGAAGACTAATTTATGTTAGGGAGCGCTTGTTATGCGCTTATTAGCTATGTGAGCGTTCCAACCTAGTCCGAGAACTTCCATCGGAGGCCAACATCATGGCGTCAATATCAGACTCTCCCCTAAGCAGGAGGAATCTGCTCAGGCTGGGTGCCTTCAGCGGGTTTGCAGCGGCCCTCTCGCCGGTTCTTCGGTTGGGCGAGGCGCACGCTTCCACGCTTACGCCGCCCTACTGCACTGAGAATCGGCCCACAACGCCAACGGGCGCTCTGAACGCCCTCCTGGAGGGGAATTACCAGTGGCAGTCAGGAGGAACGATGCCTCCGGGGCTGGACCTTACCAGGCGTGAATGCGTAGCGGAGGAGGGTCGGACGCAGAGGCCGTATGCGGCGATCCTTTCGTGTGTCGACTCCCGGGTTCCGCCGGAAGACCTATTTTACGCGGGCGTCGGAGACTTATTCGTAGCACGTGTCGCCGGTAACAGCGTTGTGCCGATTCTCCAGGACAGTCTCCAGTATGGCACGGACAACCTCGGTGCCCTGGTTCTCTTCGTGCTTGGCCACTCGAATTGCGGAGCAGTGGGTGCCGCAGTTGACTACTACCTGGAACACATTGCCCACTCTTCTTCGGAATACTCGGTTCCCCGCGGCTTTTCGCCCCATTTGCACGTTCCCGACCCCGCCTTCGCGTTCATACCGCCGATACTTCCTGCAGTTAAGGTCGCGCGCAAAATCGTGCGAAAGGCGGGGGGCAACCCGGATGACCCCAGCGACGTGATCCCAGTTGCGACTAACCAACACGTCATTCTAACGGTGAACTACTTGAGTTCGCAGGAGCCGTTCAAGACGTTGATTAAGGATAACAAGCTTATGGTGGCCGGGGGCGTATATAATCTGGTCAGCTACCTGGTGAACTACCCGCCACCTGCGGGTTATCCGGGCACCTTGAGTTGAAAACGACGTTGACGAGGCCTCGCGCCTCATAGCGAAGCTCGCTCACGATGTAGTCGGTTAATACTGCGCGGCCCAGGGATACTCGTATGCTGGGGGCATTGCGTAGCAGAGCGCTCTGCGCGCCCTGCTACGCCACCGGTTCCCGCGAGGCGGCGATCCGAACGGCGGCTGCCTGCTGGCGTCGTAACCCAACGATCCGGCTACCGGACATCTTCTAATAGTTGGTTACGCCGGCTCCGAGAATCGAGTCCACGTTTAACCGCGTATCGCTCCCCTTGGCTGCTGCTTGAACGATGGCGCGCTGTCCACTTCGTATCCGCGATACTCTAGAAATGCGATTTCTTCGGTATCGTTGATGGAGTGCTGGCCTGCCCGCGCAGGCTTCGTTCGTCCACCTCTTGCAGAATTTCGCTGAGCGTCCGGCGACCCTCAGGGTTAAGCTTAGGTAGGGTGTTTCGACAAATTTCGTAGACGCGCCTGTGCTGGAAAGCATTCGAAGATAGCGACCACCTTGCGGCAGCTATAATCAGAATCACGCCCGTGCGGTTCGCCGCCCCTTCGGCCGGCACTTTCCAACTCAGAACCCCGATGATTCTCTCGACCGGCCATGCCTTTCCGGAGGCAAAGAAGGTTGCCCAGAGCATATCCAGAAAGGCTGGCGAGTCTATCTGATCCTTTGCCAGATCGATCGGCTTCTGCTTCCGAACCTGCAATGCGAAGTCTCGTTCTTTCTGCGTGCCAAGTGCATTCAGCACCGCAGTGCCCTCTTTTGTGTTCGATTCCCAAGCGGCCCGGATGATTGCTGACCGAACATCGGGAGAAGTATTGTGCAGGCTTTCAAACCATTCAGCGATGCGGTTCGGATTCTGTCGAAACACTTCAGCGAGAAAAGCAACCATTGGAGCGTCGTCAGTCTGCTTGCGGAAAAGACCCAGCGCCGCCATCTCGCGCACACGCGCTGGAATATCGTCGGGCTGCGGGTGCATGTAATAGTAAGTTATCCAGTTGTCGAGGTTTGCCCCCTTACTGGACGCAGACGCGACCGACGCAAAAGCGAGTAGAACCACGACGATTTGGATCGCCGCAAAAACTCGGTGGCGTTTCATGCGAGTGACCCAACTTCGATTGCCATTTCGGCTTACCCCCTTCAATCAGCAGTCTCGAACTCTAACTTCACTATGTGGCAGCCTTGAAAAAGGGATTCAAGGAAGCGGAGCCGCGCAAGCAGTTTCCTCCAAGGCGCCGAAAATCAATTGGAGATTACGGACGCGGAGCTGAACACGCGGACTATTCATAGCCGCGTCAGGGACGGGGGCGAAGTTGATCTCTGCCGTAACCTGTGAGACGAGAAGGGTCGGATAGTCGACCGTTTCCGGGGGAGGAAATAACCATGGGGCAAAACTCGACGAGTCGCGATGAACGTTCCGCCTACGCGTTGCCCACGCCCTCCTTTGACGCCGACATGGTATGTGTCGGCAGGGGCACGCCGGCGGGCGAATTGCTGCGACGCTATTGGCATCCGATAGCCGTGGCGAGCGAGGTCGAAGATGTTCCGGTCCCGATCCGCGTTCTCGGTGAAGACCTGATCCTGTTCAAGACGCGGAGCGGCGAGTTCGGCGTGGTATATCCGCGATGCTGCCATCGCGGCACCACCCTGTATTACGGCAAGGTCGAAGATAGCGGTATCCGATGCTGCTACCACGGATGGCTATTCGGCGTGGACGGAAAGTGTCTGGATCAGCCGTGCGAACCCGGGGGCGGCGGCGAGAAGCGCGTCAATTATCGGCAGCCCTGGTATCCGGCCGAGGAGCGCTACGGACTGGTTTTCGTGTACATGGGACCGCTCGATCGCAAGCCGGTCCTGCCGCGATACGAAGCGCTCGAAGTCCTGCAGCCGGGCGAATGGATCGAACCCGACGGCACCAGCCTCGGTTCAGGCGGCGACGTGATTGCGCCATGCAACTGGTTCCAGCATTGGGAAAACGTGATGGATCCGTATCATGTGGCGATCCTTCATTCGGCGTTCAGCGGAATCCAGTTTGTTCCCGAGATGGCGCAGATGCCGGATGTGACGTTCGAACCTACGCCGCTGGGAGTCATGAGCACGCAAATCAGGAACGTGGACGGCAAACTCTTTCGCCGCGTCACCGAGGTGGCGATGCCGACGCTGCGGGTAGTTGCGAATCCATGGGCTCCCGCGTTCAATCGTCCGGTGGAATCAATAGGCTGGACCTTGCCGATCGACGATACGCACTATCGTATTTTTACCGCCGGACGCGCTTCGGAATCAGGCCGGCACTATTTTCCGCCAAAAGGATTGCGCACCGGAAATCGCCGATGGAGCGACATGACCGAGGCCGAGCGGCAGCGCAACCCGGGCGATTGGGAAGCGCAAGTCGGGCAGGGTGCGATCACGTTTCATTCCGAGGAGCAGCTCGCGTCGTCCGATCGCGGCCTCGCGATGCTCCGGCGATTCTTCCGCAAGCAAATCGAGATCGTTGCCGGTGGCGGAAACCCGGCCGGCACCTCATTCGGCGAAAACGAGCCGCCGGTGAAGTTCATTGCGGGTAATTATCTGGAGTAGCCCGCGGCGGTTAATTTTTTCGCTTCGCGCACCCTGCACTTGCAGGTCGGCTTGAGCAAAGCGTCAGGAAGCACTATTCGAACGAGATTCAATTGCCCTCACGGACTTCTGGATGTCGAGAATAACGAGAAATACCCCAAATATCACGATACAAAATACGAAGGCCCCAATTAGCCCGGCGACTGCGGCTAAGAAACCGTCGGCAATCCATCCGCCCACGAAGCTGGACGCCAGGACGACCCAGATGGCAATCTCAAGAAGTAGGGGATAAGACGAAACAATAAGATTGCTAAGCACGATAGTTCCTCCTCGAATTGACCTTCGCGACCGATTTTCACTTTTTCACTAAACACCAAGAAGCCACAGTCCGTTGATTTTCA
>JBJKQX010000243.1:0-4708 GCA_046704965.1 Binataceae bacterium (SeqCode) | reverse complement strand
TCGTCGCTGACGTTCTTTAGAGCCTTCCCCTGGTTCGTCCCACTCTTTCGTCTTCGCGCCGGCCAAAGTGCTGCGACACGATTATTCCCTTCTGCGAGAGCGAATATTGCGCCGCGCATGATGTGCCTAGACATTCCATGGGCCGCATATCTATCTTTGTTCTCACTTTGAATTGAGATGGCAATTTTGTAGTGTAGGCGCGGAACCGCCGCTCAAGGAGAGACCGATATGGCTCTTTGGAAACCCGATCCGACGTTTTATCCGTCATCGCGGATGGCGACGACTGCGCCTCCCGAGACGTTGGGTTACGTCGTTGCTTTGAACCCGAACCCCTCCAACGGTCGACACGACGCGCTTTGCGTGATGGACCTGGATCCGAAATCGAGCACCTATGGGCGACTCGTGGGACAGGTCGAAATGCCCAATGTCGGCGACGAATTGCATCACTTCAACTGGAATGCGTGCAGCGCCGTGCTGTGCCCCTACTCACCCCATCCTCACGTCGAGCGTCGATATCTGCTGGTCCCCGGACTTCGCTCCTCGCGCATCCACATAATCGATACCAAGCCCGATCCGCGAAACCCGAAGATCGTGCGGGTAATCGAACCCGAAGAGCTCGCGCGAGCCGGCTACAGTCGTCCGCATACGATTCACTGCGGCCCCGACGCAATCTATGTAAGCGCGCTGGGCGCGGCAGAGGGCGACGGAGGTCCCGGCGGTATTTTCCAGCTTGATTGTGAGAGCTTCGACGTGCTGGGACGATGGGAAGTCGATCGTGGACCGCAATTTTTCGCCTACGACTTCTGGTGGCATCTGGGTTACGACGTGGCCGTGACCAGTGAGTGGGGCACGCCCGACATGTTCGAGAACGGGCTTATCCCCGAGATGCTGCTGGGCGAGAAGTACGGACGCGCCATCCATATCTGGGATCTGAAGAAGCGCACGCATCTGCGCAAACTCGACGCCGGCGAGGGCTATCAGCTCGTGTTTGAACTTCGTCCCGCGCATGACCCGACCAAACCGTACGGCTTCGTGAACTGCGTGCTCTCGACCAAGGACCTGTCGGGCTCGATCTGGGTATGGTATCGCGAGAACAACGACTGGCAGATGAAGAAGATCATCGACATCCCCGCAGAACCTGCCGAAGAAGACAAGCTGCCGCCGATTCTCAAGGGGTTCAAGGCGGTGCCGCCGCTTCCGACCGATATCAACCTGAGCCTGGATGATCGTTTTCTTTACGTCGCATGCTGGGGCACCGGCGATTTGAAGCAGTACGACGTCAGCGACCCGTTCCATCCCAAGCTGACCGGCTCGGTTCGCCTTGGCGGAGTAGCTTCCAACGCGCCGCATCCGAAGGCCGGACCGCTCAACGGCGGGATGCAGATGGTCGAGGTCAGCCGTGACGGCAAGCGGGTCTATATAAGCAACTCGCTTTACAGCTCGATCGACGAACAGTTCTATCCCGAGGGAATCAAGGGATGGGTCGCCAAGCTCGACGCAAATCCGTCGGGCGGCCTGACGCTCGATCCCGAATTCTTGGTGCAGTTCGAAGGTCTGCGTCCGCATCAGATTCGACTCGAAGGCGGCGACTGCTCTTCTGATTCGTACTGCTATCCGTGAGCAACGTATGGCCGTGGGTGGCGGTCGCACTTCTGGGCTGCTACCACGGTATAGACCCCTCGATGGGGTGGCTGTTCGCCGTCGCACTCGGGCTGCAGGAGAATCGCCGTTCGAAGGTTCTCTGGGCGCTGGTGCCGTTGGCGATAGGCCACCTCATCTCGATCGCCGCGTTCGTCGCGCTGATTGGATGGTTGCAGGTCGTGACCGCGTCGGGATACTTGCGGCCAACGGGAGCCGTTCTGCTGATTCTGTTCGGCATCTATCGACTCGTGCGGGGCCATACGCATCCGCGATGGGTCAAGATGCGGGTCAACTCGTGGCAACTGGGAATGTGGTCGTTCCTGATGGCGTCGGCGCACGGGGCGGGGTTGATGCTGTTTCCGATCCTGATGGACGTGATGCCGACGGGTTCGTCCGCCCTCGCCCACCATCACCATCACGTACCGATCGTTGCGCACACGCTGTTCGAAGGTGCGGCGGTGGTTCTATTGCACGTCACGGCGATGGTGATCGTGATGGGAACGGTGGCGCTTCTGGTGTTCGAAAAATTCGGACTGGCGATACTCAGAAGCGCATGGATTAACCTGGATTACATCTGGGACGGCGCATTGATCGCAGCGGGGATAATTTCCTTTTTCGTCTGAGGCCCGAAAAAAAATTGTTACCGAACGAGCGCCTCTGCCGTATCATCGGTATGCTCTTTTTGTTGGGCATACCCTTGTTCAGGAGGCGCAAGTGTTTGGGTTCCAGGCAATTGGAGAGAGATTTTCCCGTGTTTTCTTCGCTTTCGTCATTGCCTGTGGAATAATTGCGGTAGCCGCCGGCGGGGCGAGCGCCGCAACTCTGACACTCCCCGAAGCAATTCATCGCGCACTGGTCGAGGCGCCAGCTATAGCGTCGGCCACTGCCGCAACCGATTTGACGCAGGCACAAGTGCGCCAGATGAAAGCGCCATTTTTGCCCGCCGTCTCAGCCGGAGTTGAATATTATCAGGCGCCCGGTTATGCGCAGGTTATTACCAACCGCGGTCTTTCAAGCGCGCTTCTCTCCGCGGACTACACGGCTTTTGACTTCGGAAGACGGCTCGCACGACTGCGAGCGGCGCGCTACGCGAACGAGGCTGCCATGTTCGGAGTGCAGGCCGCCCGCGCGCAGATAGTTTATGATACGAAGGTTGCCTATTACGCACTGCTGCATGCCCATCAGAGCGTCTCTGAACTTAAATCCAACCTCCAACGTCTGAAACGGTATGTCACGATTATCGAAAAGCTGCATCGCACCGGTCGCGTTACGATGAACGACGTATTGAAACTACGCACCGCGCGCGACAGCGCTGAGCTTTCACTCGCCTCGGCACAAAATCAGCAGCGCCGTGCGGCAATAATGCTGGGCTCGCTAATCGGCGATTTCGATCGGTCGGATTTCGACATCGCCCCTTTGCCGAAAGTTCCCGCGATGCCTGCCGGCGAGATTGCGTCAAGCCCTTCTCTGCGTGCTGCGGGACGCGCAATCGCCTCGGCCGGCCAGAAAGTGAAGGCGGCCCAGGACGCGCGCTATCCTACCCTCAAGCTTTCGCTCACAGCGGGTTTCCTCGGCGTCGATCCGCCCGACACGATCAATCACAACCTCGGAGCCTCCTACGACGGAGTCATTTCGGTACCGATTTTTCAGGGTGGCCTGATTTCATCGCGCATCGACGAGGCGAAAGCCAAAGAGGAGACGGCCGTCGCGCAAAAGCGGCAGGCCGAGATGCTGCTAAAGCGCAGGCTCAGCGACGCACGGGCGCAGTACGATGAGGCACACAAGGAGCTTTCGATACTTGGCCGCGCGCAGCCCACGGCCAACGGCAATTTCGCACTCGCATGGACGCGGTTCCTGGGCGGCGGAAACGTGTCATTGCTCGAAGTTTTGAGTGACTATCAGCAGGCCGAACAGCTGCGGCTTGCGCGCTTCAACCAGACTTACAACTTGCGAAGGTCGGCAGCGGAGATAGGCCTGCTGTACGGGGCTGCGCAATGAGCAGGCGCATGGTGAAGAGAAAACTACCGGCCATCGTGACGGTCACATTGGTTGCGGCGGCTCTGATGATTGCGGGTTGCGACAGGCGGACGGACTCGGCGCAAGCGCCCGCGAGCCAAGCGACGAAAGCGCCGGTTCTCGCCGTAACCACCGCCCACGTGATTAGCGCTCCGATGCGCCGCACGCTGACCGTGCTTGGATTTACGGTTGCGCTTCAGCCGGTAATACTGCGCGCGCCAACGGCGGGAGTTGTAACCGGCATCAATCTTCAGGCGGGCGACAAGGTCCGCAAGGGTGAGACTGTCGCCTACCTGTATAATCGTGAAATCCAGGCGGCGGAACAGGGCCTGAAGATCGCGCGCCAGCTCGACCACAAGGATGCGGCCGCGCTGGCGAAATCCGTCGACCGCTACGCGCATCCGCATGGAATCCCGATCGTCTCTCCACAGAGTGGCATCGTCACGGGGCCTCCGGTCGCCGACGGTCAGGAGGTTTCCTATCTGCAACCTATAGTCACCCTGATCAACCCGAGTGACATCTATGTGCAGGCCAGCGTGCCGTTGGAAAATTCGGCCCTGATCGAGCGCGGCATGCATGTAGGAATAACTTCGCCGCTCAAGCCCGGCGTCGAGATGCCGGGCCGCGTCGCCGCGATACTTCCTGAAGTGAATACCGCGAGCGCGACCTCGCAGGTACGAATCGATTTCACCGGACCTGCGCGAATCCTTCAGGCCGGGGCTCCAGTCGAGGCTCATGTGATCACGAAGTTCGTTCCAAACGCGACCGTGATCCCGGCGGTCGCGCTGTTTCAGAACGCGGGCAAGGGCTATTACGTTTTTGTTGCCGGCAGTGACGGTCGCGCTCATCGCACCCCGATAACGCTCGGTATCCAGACTGCCAGCCGCGCACAGGTGACTTCGGGACTCCATCCGGGCGAGAGGGTCATCACCTCCGGCGGCTACGCTCTCTCCGACGGACTGCGCATCAGCGTGGAACAGGAATCCGGCAAGTGAACCGCTCCTATACCACTCTTACGGTTCTGGCCTTCATGGCTGCGACCGCGCTGGGC
>JBJKQX010000242.1:0-4335 GCA_046704965.1 Binataceae bacterium (SeqCode) | reverse complement strand
GAACAGGGCCGGGTCGTCCAGGTTACGGTGCGTTACACGCGGGGTCCGTTTTCCCGCAACGCAACCTACCATGCGCGCGACGAGTTTTTGCGTGGAAACGTCAGTGCGATGGGAGCGCTGACCGTCGCGACCGCAAAACTCGGACGCTTTCGTGAAATCGACACTGGCCTGGTAATGTTTCGCGCGCTTATCCTTGCGCATGTGCGCGAGCGCGGGCAGACGCAATGGACCGGACGGGTGGCGATTATTGATCCCGACACTCTTGTCCCCGCCTCGCACAAGCAGACCTGCCGGCAGAAGGACACGGCGGGCCTGCTGTGGAGTTACGAGACGCGCATGGGCGACTCGGAGCAGATAACGCTCGACGAACACGGCCGACTGGTCCGTCTTGTCGACAGCCGCGGCCTCGAAGTGCGCCTGACGGACTATCAGCCCGCCGGCTGATTCTTCCGCGCTCCGCCTAGGCGGCCTTTCGCGGCATCTTGCAGTCGCCGTCGAATTTCGCGCCCTCGGCCAGGGCCAGGGTGGGCGTGCTTATCGAGCATCTCACGCGGGCCGTTGGCTGAAGTTCGACGCGTTCGTGCGCGACAATCTCGCCGCTCACGCTTCCGGCTATCGAAACGCTGGCCGCGGTGATGCGCGCGGTGACCACAGCGCCGTTGTCTATCGTTATCTTGTCGCCCGTGATCTCGCCGTCGACCTCGCCGTCTATCCGGGCGGGCGCTTTGAAAAAAATCTTGCCGGAGACCTTGGTCCCCTTTCCAATCCGGGACTCGAAAGTTGACTCGGTTGCGTTGCTCATAGATCGGGCCTCCTTCGAACCTGTCTCATCCTCCCGCTCACCCGTAGCCGACCGTCGGTCGGAAACCGAGTCGCAGGTTGTTACAGCGTGCGATGCACCTTTGCGCCTTGCGCGCAGCCGGTCAAGATGTTCGCCCGCAAGAAGATGAACTATCTGCTAAATCACGCAATTTTCCCGAGCGGAACCGAAGATCGCGGCGGCGGGTGATTGTCCTTCAAGGTGGAGCGGCGCTATGGGTATTGAATCCACAGTTTCAAAATCAGCGTTCCGGATTCGCTTGCGGGACCCGGCAGCGTCAATCCGCAGGGCACGCAGCGCGCATAGGAGGCTTACGATGGGTCTGCCCAACGGGGTTCATCACATCGCGATCTGCACCAAGGACATCAAGAAGCAGATTGAGTTTTATACCCAGGTTGTTGGGATGGAATTGGTGGCGCTTTACTGGATGCACGGCGTCGACAAGACCTTCCACGGGTTCCTCAAGATGGGCGGCGGTTCGATCGCATTCGTCCAGGCGCCCGAGATAGGCGAAATCCAGCCGCAGATGGGCGTATCGCATCCGAGTTGGACGGCGGCGCCGGTGGCTGCGGGCGTGATGCAGCATCTTGCGCTCAACGTCGACACCGAAGCCGACCTGCTCGCGATTCGCGATCGCGTTCGCTCACACGGCCACTGGGTGATGGGACCGCTCGATCACGGCTTCTGCAAGTCGATATACCTGGCCGCGCCCGAGGGTATCATGCTCGAATTCTCGACCTCCGAGGGCAAGCCGATCGACGCCGAAGCGTGGATAGACCCCGAGGTGGTGCGTCTCGCCGGTATCAACCAGGCCGAATTGCAGCGCTACAAGAATCCGCCGGGGTTCGAGTCGCAGGGCGGCGCGGTGCAGAATCCGCCGGTCGATCTGAAGAATCCTCCGATGCAGTTTCCGCCGGGGCGCGAGCAGATTTTCAGCATGAGCGATGAGGAAGTTACGGCGCGACTCAGCGAAAGGACGCCACCGGTCGTGCGCAAAGACTGAGCGCTCTCGCGTTTTGGTCGCGCGGGGCACGTCCGTGCTAGTCTCGCGGCATGTTCGAACTGAAAGGCAAAGCTGCCCTTGTGACCGGCGGCACGCGCGGGCTGGGACGGGCTATCGCTACGATGCTCGCGCGAAACGGCGCGACGGTGGCGCTCAATTACCGGCGCGATGAGCAGAGCGCGGCCACGGCGCTTGCGGCGATCCACGAGTTCGCACCGAACTCCGTCGCAATCAAGGCCGACATGGAGGACGACGCGCAGGTGCGCGCGATGGTCCGCGAGGCAGGCGAGCGGATGGGCCGTCTCGACATCCTGGTGGCGAACGCCGCGGCTACAGCGTTCAAGCCGATGCTCGATGTAAAGCCGCACAATCTGGCGCGCACCTTCAATCTGACGATCGGTGGCTTCGTCGCGGCGGTTCAGGAAGCGACGCACCTGATGGGCGAGGGTGGTCGAATCGTGATGATCTCGGGAGTCGACTCGATACGCCATCTGCCCGGCCACGGAGTGCTGGGCGCGGCCAAGTCGGCCGCAGAAAGCCTCGTGCGCGATTTTGCCTTCGAACTGGGTCCGCGCGGAATAACCGTCAACGCGGTCAATTTCGCCTTCGCCGACACCGACTCAAGCCGGATGTATTTCGGGGAGCGGTGCGACGCGGTGATGAAGCGGGTGGGCGAACGATCAGCGCCCGGTCGGCTGCCCACGCTGGATGAAATCGCCGCGATCGTGTGCATGGCCTGCGCGCCCGAGGCCAGCTACCTGACCGGGCAGACGATCATGGTTGATGGAGGGTTGTCGCGGAATTTGCCGGTCGAATAACGACTGTCGCAGGCCCCATTCGATATGCAGTGATGTTTATTTCGTGCACGCGCCGGGACGCGTGCACGAAACGTGAAGCGACTAAATTAGACGCGGCAGAGAAGACCGCCGTCGACCGCAATCGACTCGCCGGTAACGAATCCCGCCGCTGGCGACACCAGGTAAAGCAACGCGCCGCCAATCTCCTCCGGTTTGATGAGCCGGTTGTCTGGCAGGTACTTGAGCAGGCGCTCGCTGAATTCGCCTTTTGCCACCGCCGGGCTCTTCGGCTCGTCGAGCCATCCCGCCTCGATCGCGTTGACGCGGATTTTTCTTCGCCCCCATTCGAGCGCCAGAGCACGGGTCAGGTTGAGCACTCCTCCCTTGGCCGCACAGTAAAGCGAGGCATTGGGCACGCCGCGTTGCGCAAGCACCGACGTGATATTTACGATCACGCCGCCGCCATGCTGAAGCATCACGCGCGCACCCTCCTGGCACGACATCCATACGGTCCTCAGGTTGCCGTCGATGACTCGCTCGAAGGCGCTGTCGTCGGCCCCTTCGGCGGGTCCGTAAAAGGGCGCGTCGATAGCGTTGACGAGAATGTTGAGTCCGCCCAGTTCCTTGACTGCGAGATCGGCGGTGGCGCTCAGATCGGCCCGAAGCGACGCGCGCTGAACCCGTATCGCCGTCTTGACGCCCGATGCGCCCGCGGCCTTGGCGGCGTCACGAAGCTGTTTTTCGGTGCCCGGTTCCTGTGAGGCGAGCAGGACCCTGGCGCCCGCCTCGCCAAGCGCGATTGCGGCGGCACGTCCGACGGGGGTTTCCGCACCCACCACCAGCGCGGCCATCGTATCCAACGAAAACGAATATTCCTTCTGGGAAGCTTCCATAACGTCCTCGAAAAAAACCGGCTCAGGATGGCATCTCGGGTATCACCCCGGTGGGCGTGACACCGCCGGCAAGTCCGCCGCCGTCGATTACGACCAGTTCGCCGTTCATGTGATCGGAAAGTTCGGACGCGAGAAAAATCGCGAGCGGGGCAATTTCGGCGTCTTCGCCGGGGCGACCGATGGGAATGAACTTGCCGCCCTTGAAGAAACGCCTCATCTCCTCGTTATGCGGAAAGATGCCGGGCACGATGCAGTTGGTCTGAACATTGTTCTGCGCGTAGGTCAGCGCGACCGGGCGCGTGAGCTGGATCACGCCGCCCTTGGAGCACGTGTACATGTAGTTGTGCTTGCCACCGCGCAGTCCGTAGCCCGATGCCACGTTGATTATCTTGCCGCGGTTCTGCCTCGCCATGTGAGGCGCCACCGCGCGACACGCGTAGAACTGGCTGGAGAGATTGGTGTCGATACCGCGATGCCATTCCTCGTCCGTGATCTGCTCGATATGTTTGCCGAGCGAGTCGTCGCCGATGCCCGCGTTGTTGACCAGAATATCGATCCGGCCGAATTCCTTGATCGCCGCTTCGACCATCGCGTTGACCTGACCGGAGTCGGTCACGTTGGTCGGCACCACCAGGCATTTGCGGCCGGCCGCGCGTACCGCTTCGGCGGTTTCCTCAAGTTGCGCGCGTGTTCGCGACGCGGCAACCACGTCGGCGCCGGCCTCGGCGAATCTGACCGCCATCGCGCGCCCCAGTCCTCTGCCCGCACCGGTAATGATCGCAATTTTGCCGTCGAGTCTGAGCTTTTCGAGAATCATTCTTT
>JBJKQX010000241.1:0-3490 GCA_046704965.1 Binataceae bacterium (SeqCode) | reverse complement strand
GCGGCCCCGCCGGGCAGCCATGAGAAGTGGCGCCAGCAGTCGTATGTAACGGCTTCACACGACAATGGCCGCAGCTCGGGCACGATTAACGCCGACGATGATGCGCAGTGGCCGCAGGCGGGCAGGGCTTCCCTGGCCGCGGGTCACGGAAAGCTCGCAGAGGTCTACGTGGCATCGTCTGTACCGGCGGCCGAGCATGCGCATTGTCCCTGCCAGGTATTTGGCATCAGCAGCAACGAAGGACGTACGTTCACGCGCCACGTCATGCGCAACGTTCACGTCTCAGGGCGCGGCAGCTTCTTCTCGGGAGGGTTTGTCGGGTCCGTGCAGCATCTGACGGCCGATCCGACGAAAGCCGGTCGTTACTCGGTGCTGAGATATGTCCAGGGGCCCGTGTCACATTTCGAGGTTTCCACCAGCAATGACTACGGGCGTACATGGTCTCGGTTTGTCACGGTCGGCGGTGTCTCCGGCGCACGGTGGCTGACCAAGGCATGGCTTCAGTATTCCCGCTGGGGGGTGCTTGGGCTGGAGTGGCGAGCGATCTATCCGAATTACAGCTACGATGTCTGGGCGGCGATCTCGAGGAATGGAGGCCGAAGCTTTAGTGCGCCGCTGCGCATCAGTGACCGTTCTCCGGGGACGAACTACTACAGAAACGACGGTAATTTCGGTGATGACGTACAAGACTTCTCGATGTCTCGCAATCGCATGTACGTAGTCTGGTCCGATTACCGTTCGGGGTTTCTCGCGACATGGATCGGCCGTGTTTCGCTCTCGGCGTTCGAGTGTCGGCGGTGGTCAGACTGCTATTGAGCTGACGCAGGGAAGCGCCCGGAAGCCTGAGTTCGGCATGCATCAGCGGCGGTCGAGAACGACCGCCGCCTGCCGTCCCTCGGCGGCACGCGTTGTGCGCGTCAGGAAACTCAGGGCGGGGCGTCCGGATTCTCAGCCGTTCGGTTGTCCGGGGCGCCGATGCTCAGCTCACGCCGACCTTAAGCGCCATGGCCCCCGCTCGGACTCACGAGCACCAGCCGCTCCACGGCCTCGATGATCAAGCGCTTGTGATTGGGGAGAGTCTTGGGGTCGGACAGGTCCCGTCGGAATATCGCGCTCACCGTGTGTCGATTGGAAACCCGGAAGAAGCAAAAGGAACTAATCAGCAGGTGCAGGTCGAAAGCGTTGATGTCCTTGCGGAAAATTCCTTGGGCGCGACCTCGCTGCAGGATGCTCTCGACCGTGTTGATTGCACTGACGTTGATACCCCGAATGGAGGGCAGCTTCTTTAGATGTTCCGCGTAGTGAATGTTCTCCACCGAGTTCAGGCGAATGAAGCTCGGATGACTCTCCTCATAGTCGAACGTGATTTCGACCAGACGCCTCAACGCCTCTAGGGGCGCAAGGTCTTTCAGGTGAGTCTGGGTTTCGCGCGTGCGGATTCCGTTGTACGCCTCTTCGAGCACAGCCCGATACAGGCCTTCCTTGCTGCCAAAGTAATAGTAAATCATCCGCTTGGAGGTGCGCGTCCGTTCCGCTATTGCGTCGACGCGCGCGCCGGCAAGCCCGTACTCCGCGAACTCTTCCATGGCAACCGCGATGATGTCCGCCTTGCTGCGATCGGCGTCGGTCTGGTCCTGTGGGGTCTGCGGCGCAGGCGCTGCGCGCTTTTTCTTAGTAGGCATAGTACTTCGAGTCATAGTGCTTCGGTGTCGCTCAGCCAGTGTTCAGGGCAGGTGCGCCGCCAGGCTTCGTTACGCGAGTGACCGCTTCCTCCCCAAGTGTGAATGATAAGCCATTGCGGTCGCGGATCCACTGACTGTGCAGCTCGGGCTTCGTGACCGGATACGGGCGCGTGGTGCGTCCCGGACGCCCGGGGAACCCTGGCGAGAGGGGCGCTCGGGGAGGGGCTCGGGGCCGGCAATTGTGATGTACCATCTAGTTCGTATATACTCTAGTGCCGTTTCGCGCGGTACCTGGGGTAGGCAATGGCGAGCACAAGCATGAGTCTGGGATCGAAGGAACTAAGCGAGAGCGCTCAAGCGGAAATTGACGGGATGATTTCGCGCGCGCGCGCCGCAATGGCGGCGGTACGGGAGTACGACCAGCCCCGTATTGACCGTCTGTGCCAGGCCCTCGGGTGGGCAACCTCGAACGAGAAGACATTTTCGCGCATCGTCGCCATGAGCGTTTCGGAAAGCGGCCTTGGCGATCCCGAGGGTCGCAATTCCAAGCGGTTCAAGATCATGGGCGTGCTGCGCGATGCGCTCCGCCAGAAGAGCGTGGGGGTCATCGAGACGATCCCCGAGAAAGGGATAACCAAATACGCCAAACCGGCGGGAGTGATTGCCTCGCTCGTGCCGACGACCAATCCGGAACTGACCCCTCCCTATACCGGAATCTATGCGCTCAAGTGTCTGGATGCCGTCATCTTTTCACCGCATCCGCGATCGAAGAGGAGTACCTTCGAGATGGTGCGAGTGATGCGCGAAGCGATCAGCCGGCAGGGAGTTCCGGCGGACCTGTTTCAATGCGTTGAGAATCCCAGCATCCGCGCCACCCACTACCTCATGGCACACTGTGACCTGACGCTTGCCACCGGTGGGCAGCCGATGGTGCGGGCGGCTTATAGTTCCGGTAAGCCTGCGTATGGCGTCGGGGCCGGGAACTCTACAATGGTCATCGATGAGACCGCGGACATCGATGTGGCTGCACGTAACACCCGAATCTCCAAAACGTCGGATTTCGGATCGGGGTGCTCGGCGGACGGGAACATCCTGATTGATCACAAGATTTATGACGCGTTCGTCGCCGCGTTGGTTAAAGAGGGCGGCTACCTTGCGACAAGCGCCGAGGCGGACGCGATCGAAAAGGTGATCTGGGATCAGAGCGGTGCACGTCGCACCGATACTGTCGCCTGTCCGCCGCAGGTCATCGCGGAGCGGGCGGGCCTAAAGATTCCGCAGGACCGGAAGTTTATCATCGTTGAAGCCGATGCCATCGGCAAGGAATACAACTATTCACATGAGAAGCTCACGACACTGCTCGCCGTATTCCGCTATCGTGGATTTGACGACGCGCTGCGCATGGTGACCCAGATTTATGACGTGGGCGGGAAAGGGCACTCGTGCGGGATATACTCCCATGACGACGAACATATCGACCGGCTTGCGCGCATAGCGCCGGTGAGCCGGATGATGGTCAGACAGCCGCAGTCAAAGGCCAACGCGGGCTCGTTCACGAACGGGATGCCCATGACCTCGAGCCTGGGGTGTGGCATTTGGGGAGGTAATATTACGAACGAAAACATTCACCTGAAGCATTTTATGCAGACCACTTGGGTGAGCCGTCCTATTCCCGAGGATCGGCCCTCGGAGGCTGAGCTGTTCGGTGAATTTCTGAATTCAGAGACTCTGTGAAGTCATGGCTGACACCATTGCGCAACAGTTGGTCGATTATCTCGAGCGCCGCGGTGTACGGTACGTCTTTGGAC
>JBJKQX010000240.1:0-9292 GCA_046704965.1 Binataceae bacterium (SeqCode) | reverse complement strand
GTGCCCGACGCTGGTAGGGTCCGTCGCGTTTGCATCCGTGGCGCGTCGCGTAACCGATTCGCCCGCATGAAACCCGGATCTCTCTCAGCTTTAGGAAGGCAAGATGGAATATCTCATCGTCATGGGCATCGGTCTGACGGCAGGCGTCCTCAGTGGATTTTTCGGGGTTGGCGGCGGAGTGTTGATCGTGCCCGCGCTCGCCCTGCTGCTCCCGATGGAGCAGCATGCCGCGGTCGGGACCTCACTTGCGGCGTTGCTCCCGCCGGTCGGACTGCTCGCGGCACTCCAATACTATCGTCATGGCGACGTTCATATCGGCTATGCGTTACTGATCGCTCTCGGTCTGGCTTCGGGAGCATATTTCGGCGCGGTGCTCTCGATAAAAATTCCAGCCCTGATATTGCGCCGCGCCTTCGCGGTCTTCCTCGGTATCGTGGCAGTGCGCCTTTTCATGCGATGAGATCCTGTCGAAGGGAAAACCAGCGGCTTGCGCGGTACCGGCAAGCTTACTAAATTCGCGCCCGTGGACAGTCAACTCGAGCAGATTCTCAATCTGCTGCTCGAATCCGAGCGTGCGGGAGCAGTGGCGCTCGAAGAACTCGCCCGTGAAATCGAACAGGAAAAGCTCCATCGCTTCCTGCTCGGTGCGCGCGACGAGGAATCGCGCAACGCGGAGAGCCTCGAAGCCTTGATTCGCGACCACGGCGGCGACCCCTCAGACAAAGTTGGTCCGTTTGCCGCTCGCGTCGCCGCGCTGGATTCCATCCGCGATCGTCTGAACCTCATGTCGCGCGGGCAGGAATGGGTCGCGCGCAAAGCCGAAGAGGCGCTGGCCGTCGCACCGCCCGAAGGACCGATTCACGACTACCTGCAGGCGATGGCGAATCGGCATCGCGCGGAAGTCGAATGGGGCCGCGCCGAGGTGATAAAGCTCCTGTCCGAAGATTGCTAGGCTACGTCATGGCGCCCTCTGTCGGTGCCGACTGCGGAGAACGGAATGGATCTGACTTTCAGTGCCGAGGAGGAAGCTTTTCGCCAAAAGGTACGCAGCTTTCTTCGCGACAACCTGCCCGAGGGATGGAACGAGCCGGGGTTTATCGTTCCCCAGGAGCTCGACCGCATCGAATTCCTGAAGGAATGGCAGCGCAAACTATACGATAACGGCTTCCTCGGGCTGGCGTGGCCCAGGGAATACGGCGGGCAGGGCGCGAGCCAGGTCGAGATGGCGATCTTCAACGAGGAGATGGCGCGAGTGCGCGCACCCGGACCGCTCAACGGGCTGGGGCTTTCGATGGCCGGGCCGACCATCATCACGCACGGCACCAAAGAACAGAAAAAGCGCTACCTGAAGAACATCCTGTCCTGCGAGGAAATCTGGTGTCAGGGCTTCTCGGAGCCCAACGCCGGTTCCGACGTTGCCTCGCTGCGCACGCGCGCCGAACTCAAGGGCGACGAGTTCATCGTCAATGGCCAGAAGGTATGGACCACGCTCGCCCATATAGCTGACTGGTGCATGTTGCTGGTGCGCACCGACCCCGAAGCGCCCAAGCATCGCGGACTTAGCTACCTGCTCGTCGACATGAAAAGCCCCGGTATCACGGTCAAGCCGCTGCGCCAGATGACAGGTGAGGCTGAGTTCAACGAGATGTTCTTCGAGGACGTGCACGTCCCGCGAAAGAACCTGGTCGGCGGTCTGAACGAGGGATGGCGGGTCGCGATGACCACGCTGATGAACGAACGTGGCACATTCGCGCTGTCATCGGTCATGCGCTTTAGGATTACGTTTGACGAAATCGTGGACCTGGTTCGCAAGAGCACGAAGAACGGAAAACCGGCGATCGAGGACCCGATCGTCCGTCAGACGCTCGCGGAATTTTACGTCACGCTCGAAAAGATGAAGTACACCGCGTACCGCACCTTCTCGAAGATCCTGAAGGGCGGCGACCCGGGCCCCCAAGGCTCGATCTCGAAGCTGATGTGGTCGGAGCTGAACCAGCGGATGCATGAATTCGTGATGGAATTGCAGGGACCGGCAAGTCAGCTGGTCAAAGGCTCGCCGCATGCGGTTGAGTCCGGACGATGGCAGTACGGATTCCTGCGCTCGCGAGCGAATACGATCGAAGCGGGAACTTCCGAGATTCAGCGCAACATCATCGCCGAGCGCGTCCTCGGATTGCCCAAGGCCCGTTAGCGGCTACGGGCGCGGAACGAAAGACTAAAAGCAAAAGAATGACGGCCGGAGCGCGCATCGCTCCGGCCTTTTCAATTTTCGGACGGCTTTACTTCTCGACTATCGGGGCCGGAACTTCCTTCATCCGCTCCGTGGTGTCGGTGTCGTATTCGAGATGGAGCGCGCGGACGATCATCCCGTGCATCCGCCACAGCGCGATCACGTAGAACAGTTCCATTATCGCCTCGTCCTTAAGATGCTTCTTCAGCTCGGCGAAAGTCTCGTCCTCGACCATGTTGCGCCCGACCAATTCATCAGTCGCCGCCATCACGGCGCGGTCCTCGGGCGTAAACTTGTCGCTCGTGGTCCATCCCTTTATCGCCTGGAGCTTTTCTTCCGGCACGCCGACCATCCGCGCAACCTTGAGATGCTGCGAGTACTCGAACTTGGAGTTGCCGACGATTCCGGTGCGCACGATTGCCAACTCGCGCAGCTTGGGCTTGAGCACCCGCTCCGGGCTCATCAGCGCCATCAGGCTGTCGCGCGCCTGGAACAGCAGGTCGGGCACCAGCGCGAAAGTGGTCCAGTAGTCGCCGGGCGTTCCGGTCGCGGTTCCCGGCTCGGCGACCGGATCGCGATCGCCGAAGAATTGTTTGTAAAGTTCGCGTATTTCGGGCGAGGCTTCGGCCTTGCTTACCTGACGTAGTCGTCCCATCACTTCCTCCCGGCGCACACGGATATCGGCGTCGGCGCCGTGGCGGAACGATCGCTCAGTCACTCGCCTTCGGTCAAATAGAAAGCCTCGGTCGCGGGACGGTAGGCACGCGCGAGCCATAGCGGCCTGCGCAGATTGTCGGGACCCGGAGCCGGACGCACCATCCCGAGCCAGCGCCGGTAAACCTCGTGCGACTTGTTGGTGTCGACGAAGATATCGCCGTAACGGTCGTCGGCGCCGGGACGCTCGACGCGCACCTTCTGATGCCAGCAGTGCTGACCGCTGATAGGGTCGGGCTGAACCGCGAAGGTCAGATTCTGATGCACGCCCGCATCGCTCCACCATATTCTCTCCGAGTCCGGGTCGTCGCTCTTGAACGGCTGCACGCCATGCTTCTGCCGCATCATCCACTTGCCCGGCTCGGTCTGACGCAGATCGACCAGCGCCGTTGACCATCGCTCTCCGCCCGTGTCCTCACGCAGTCGCCATCGGCCAAGATGATGCGAACATGCAACGACACCGGGTCGGATACCTTCGGTCACCCAGACCTTGTCAATGAAGTAGCCAATCTCCGTGACGTTTTTGACCAGGTCGCCGGTCGCAACGCCGAGCCGTGCGGCGTCGCGCGGATGAAGCCATACCGGGTTAGAATGCGATATCTCGTTCAGCCACTTCGCGTTGCCCGAGCGCGTATGGACCATGGTCGGAAGCCGGAATGTCGGCAAAAGCAGCATCTCGCCCTTGTCGCGATCGATCTGTGACCAGTGGACGTGGCTTCGGATGTAGCCGGGGATGGCGTGCTCGGGCCACTTCCATTGCTTGAGCGTCTTCGAATAGAACTCCAGCTTGCGCGACGGCGTCGGAAAGCCGACATGCGTCGCGCCGTCTATCTCGACACCAACCGCCTTGTCGCCCTTGCTCACGACTCCTGTCGTCCTGTCCACCTTGGCGTCGGCCAGGTCAGCGTCGGAGGGCTTGCGCTCATGCGCGCGGTAAACGTTGTCCTCGACCAGGAAGGCGCCGTACTTGCGCATATATTCGAGCGCCGTAAGGCCCTCTTTGGCGGCTGCTTCGGGCAATCCGGGGATGCTGTTCTCGAAAATCCAGCGGTAAAACTCGTCGATCGTGAGTTTTTCGCCCGAGCGATACGGCGACTCGAAGTATTTCCGGATTCCGAGCGAGCCGTCGGGGTCGATTCGCCACGACAGCTCGATCCAGAACTCGTCTTCCTCCCACACTTCGCCCACTCCGGCCTCGCGATGGGCCTCGTAGGTGAAGTTGAACTTTTTGCCCTGCTTTTCCAGCGCGACTCGTAGAACGGGCTGGCGAAATCCTACCCATCGGGCGGCATGAGTTTCGTGGCTGAGCAGGTCGTGACGTTCTGACGAGGTTCCCATAGGCAGCACGTAGTCGGCGAACGTCGCCGTCTCGCTCCAGATCGGGGTCAGACATGCGTGGCGCTCGATCTTGCTTTCATCGGTGAGCGCTTCGATCCAGCTCATCCCGTCCGGATTGGTCCAGACCGGGTTGTAGACCCGCGTGAAGTAAACCCCAAGCCTGCTGCGCCCTTCTTTCAGGAAGTGCGGCATCAGGAAGCTCATCTCGAAGAATGCCAGTGGAAACTCGCGTGGCCACGTCAGTTCGTTCCATACAGCGGGCGGCGGCGGCATCATCGGTGGTGCCGGCACGAACTTGTTGGCCGCATTCGGCGCGGTGCCCCCGGGCGCGCCGACCGCACCGACCAGGACGACAAGGAACTCAAGCGCCCGCGCTATCTGCCATCCTCCCAGATTACCCCCGGTCGCGTTGCGCCATACGTGGGTCGCGAGCGCGGAACCGGCTCTTGCGGCCTCACGCGCCACCTCAACGATAACTTCCGCGGAGGCTCCCGACTCGCGCGCGGCAAACTCGGGCGTATATTCCGCATAAATTTCCTTGAGGACATCGATGAAGGTGTCGAAGTTGCACGGCTTGTCGCGATGCTCCTCGCGCAGGAACTCCTCCCAGTTCACCCATCGTCGCACGAACTCGGGATCGAACAGGTTCTCGCGCAGGATCACGTTGCACATCGCGAGCAGCACGGCGGCCTCAGAGCCGGGCCAGGTCGAAAGCCAGTAATCGGCCTTGGAAGCGGTATTCGAAAGACGGGTGTCTATCACGCACAGCTTCGCGCCGCGGGCCTTGGCGTCGATAATTCGCTGCGCGTGCGGATTGAAGTAATGACCGGCCTCGAGGTGTGAGCTGAGCAGCAGGATGAAGCGCGCGTTCGCATGGTCGGGCGACGGACGGTCGATTCCGTGCCAAAAAGCGTAGCCTGCACGGGCGCCCGCCGAGCATATGTTGGTGTGGCTGTTATGGCCGTCGATACCCCAGGAGTGGAGCACGCGCTGGTTGTAAAGCAGTTCATGGCCGGGACGTCCGACGTGATAGACAATTTCGGTACGCCGCCCCGCCTGAAGCCGCGCGCGAATCCGTCCGGCGAGGTCGTCGAGCACCTCGTCCCAACTCACGCGTTCCCATTTTCCCTCGCCACGCGCGCCAGCCCGCTTTAGCGGATAGCGGATACGCTCGGGATCGTTTATCTGGTTGATGGTCGCGGGACCCTTGGCGCAGTTGCGTCCGCGGCTTCCGGGATGGGCCGGGTTGCCCTCGAACTTGCGAATCCTGTTAGTGCTCTTGTCGACGTAGGCGACCAGGCCGCATCCGGATTCGCAATTGAAACACAGGGTCGGAACAAGGCTGTAACGGCGCTCGACCTTGCGCGGCCATGCGGCCGGATCGTACTCGACCCAATCGTCCCACTTGTCCGTGGGTGGAAAGCTCGCGAGCCCGCCCGTGGGCGGTTCCAATTCCTGTACGGCCGGATTGAGAGGCTCGTTTGTCTTGTCCATTTCCCTTCAGCTCAATGGTACCGACTGGCCTGCCTTGACCCACAGGTCCTCGAACGCCCACAGACCGCCGAGCGCAAGGACCGAAGCGATCACGTTAAGAACCACGCCACCGTCACTCACCAGCGCGAGCACGATCGGAGCGACCGCGCCCAGCGCGACCGCGAAAATCCAGAAGCGGATTCGGAATTTGCCGCGGGTAAGCATACGGGTCACCCGTTTCACGTCCTCGCTGACGTGCGGCAGGACGACCTCGGCGAGGATCATCGCAAGTCCGACAAAAACGAACGCGGGCAGAAGATGCCCAACCGTTATTTGCAGACCGCGGTCCGCGCCCAGTCCTGCGCCAAGAATAACCAGTGTCGCGGCGCCCGCGATAAGTGCGTCGACAATCAGATGCCAGAAGAAAAGCGGGCTCTGCCAGAGATCACGTCCCTTGCCCTGCCCGAACAGGAAGGCGCTGTAACTGGCGCATCCCGCGGCCGCTACCCCGGTCGCGATAGTTAGCGCGAGGGGAGGTCCGCCCAATATTCCTGTAACGATCCACGCAACTGAAAGCGCTCCGTAAGCCATCAGGAAGTAGGTTCCGATCACCAACCACGAGCGTGGATTCGGCTTGAGCAAGATGTAATGAAAGCGGTCGGGACGCTCCAGGTCGAGGATGAGGGAAATCGTGGTCAGGCCGAGGAAAGCAAGCGCCGCCGCGGGACTTGCGATCGCGATCAGGGGCTCGTGGGTCGCGAAACCGAGGCCGGTCAGGATTGCGGCAACCATCAGGACACCGGCAGCAATCGCCTTGGTCCACAGGTAGGCGGTAATTTCCCATCCCCATGGCGTCGGATGGGGGACGTCGAAGACTTCGCGCGCCCGCATCGGCGAAGCCGACGGATCAAGCGCCCCGGACGTGCCGTCCGCCGACGCTCCAACCGCGCGTTTCTCGCCCCATAAGTAGGTCTCGGGACGGGACATCGCTCCCGGATCGAGCAGATCGCCGTCAATCCCGACGTAGAACAGCTTAGGCCGAGTGCCCTTGTGAGGTTTCCGAGTGCTGACCTTCTGGGTCGCAACGATGCGGCTGACGTTGCTGGAGGGTTCGTCGAGGTCGCCCGCGATTATCGCGCGCGTGGGACATACGACCACACAGGCGGGTTCGATTCCGACCTCGACGCGATGCGCGCAGAAGTTGCACTTGGCTGCGGTGTTCGTGCGCGGGTCGATATGCAAAGCCTCATAGGGACAGGCCTGCATGCACGACTTGCATCCTATACATCGGCTGTTGTCGAAATCGACGATACCGTCGGGTCGTTTATGAAGCGCCTGCGTCGGGCATATCTCGACACACGGCGCGTCTTCGCAATGGTTACATCGCATCACGCCGAAATGGCGGCTGGTATTCGGGAAGTGACCCTTCTCGATGTACTTGACCCAGGTGCGAAAGACGCCAACCGGCGTGTCGTGTTCGTCCTTGCACGCAACCGTGCATGCATGGCATCCGATACAGCGGTTCTGGTCGATTACGAAGCCGTAGCGCATTTTATGAATCTGTTGCTTGTGTAGGGCGCAGCCATTATCGAGGGATTCGAACTGAAGGCCCGGTCAAGATACGAATATCCGTTGGTGTGGACGCAGGCAACTTGAGCGTGCGCTTGAGTCAGATTCCGACCGGTCTAGCGCATGGACGTCTTGCGGAGCAGGGCGCGCGGAGCAATAATTCGACTTCCCGGTGGACGCATAGCTCAGCTCGGTTAGAGCGCTTGCCTCACATGCAAGAGGTCCCTGGTTCGAGTCCAGGTGCGTCCACCAAAAAATCCCAACATTACTAATGCCTTCGCAGGGCAATCTCGCATATCGCCGGGAATGGCGATCGCTCGGGTCGGGAAACCGAGGCCCGTTCTTTGTCGCGACTCTCGATTCAGCGCCGACGACGAAGGTCAGGCGCACGAATGTGGAACGAATGGCGAGTCAGCGGATGCGGGCGAATCCGGTCACTAGCACAATTCTGATAGAGGTCTCGAAAAGGCGTTGAAATAGAAGGACTTTAGAGCGAACGTTTGTTTCACAGGCCAGGGAGACCGTTATGAATCTCAATCAGGTGACGCTGCCTGCGACGGACGTCGAGCGCTCCGCCAGCTTCTATCGAAAGCTCGGATTCGTTCAAATCGTAAGTAGCCTTCCCTCGTACGCGCGCTTTGAGTGCCCCGACGGCGCCACCTTCTCGCTGTATCAGGTTGCCTTGGCCGTTCCGGATTCGGGCGTGATCGTGTATTTCGAGTGCGACGATCTCGATGCGACATACCGGGCGCTGTTGGAGCGCGGTGTCCGCTTCGATTCCGCGCCGACCGACCAGCCTTGGCTCTGGCGCGAAGCGTATCTGCGAGATCCGGACGGGAACGTCCTCTGCCTGTATCACGCGGGTGCGAACAGACGGTATCCGCCCTGGCGTTTGCCGTAGGACGACTGTTTTTTTGAGATGGTTTAGACGCTCGTGTTGTTCGTCCCGTGCCGGAGGACACGTGCGGGACCTTCTCGTCGTTCCCGCCCGTGTCTCCAGCACGCAGGTCTCACTTCTTCTTCAGTTTGCCTAGAGTCAGCGGAAGTCCGTTGACAGACACCGGGTTTCCGCCGGCGGTGACCGACATCGCGGTCACCTTTTGCATCGACGTGGCAGGGCCGCTCGAACCACCGCTGCTGCCGCCGCATCCAAACGCACCCGTGGCAAGCAGTACTACGAGCGCGAACATCGCGATCTTGCGTCCGCGCGACGGCGCACCGATCGGCGTCAGCGTCATCCCGAGCATCACCATTGCTCCAAAGAGCATCATCCACGGCGCCGCGCTGCCACCATTGTGGCCGCCGCCGTCCGAACCCGGAGTGTCACGGCCGATCGCAGCCGCATACGCGACACCCTCGAACCCGCTGCGAGCCATCCTGTGGGGCGACAGTGTGACGGTAACCGTGAAGGTCTCGGTCGCGTTCGCAGCAAGGATGATCGGCGAACTGAGAGTGAATGTGGTAACGCCGAGGATGTTGGGCGAATCGACTTCGACCGGACTTCCGGTACTCGGAGTCACCACTATCTTCGAGAACTCCTTTGGCCTGGATATGGAGAGCGAAACGGACGAAATCGTCTCCGGAACGCTCCCCTGGTTCGTAAAGCTGAACGTGCCACCGCTCAGCGTGGAACCGGGCTTGCCGCTTCCGCTTCCCGGTGTGACCAGCGTCACGTCACCGCCAGGGATTGGCGTAGGCGTTGGTGTCGGTGTAGCCGTGGGTGTCGGTGTTGGGGTTGGCGTCACCGTCGGCGTTGGCGTGGGCGTAGCCGTGGGAGTAGGTGTTGGCGTCGCCGTAGGTGTCGGCGTCGGCGTCACAGTGGGTGTCGGTGTTGGGGTAACTGTAGGTGTCGGCGTTGCCGCGTTCCCCGGACAGAACGTGATGTTATACGACGGTCCGGTCGGAGAGTCCGTGACGCCTGTGCATTTTCTATCGCCTGCGTTGTCATCGTACGCGTACGTATAGGAG
>JBJKQX010000239.1:0-9633 GCA_046704965.1 Binataceae bacterium (SeqCode) | reverse complement strand
CTATATCGCCAACGTCGTCAAGTGCCGCCCGCCCGGCAACCGCAATCCGGAACCGGACGAGGTCGGCGCCTGCGAGCCGTTCCTGATGCGCCAGATAGAGCTCATCAAGCCGCGAATCATCGTTGGGCTCGGCAAGTTTGCGGTCCAGACCCTGCTCGGGGTGAAGACTCCAATCTCCAAGCTTCGCGGCAACTGGCACGAGGTTCACGGCATCCGGACCATGCCGACTTTCCATCCCGCCTATCTTCTCAGAAATCCAGCCGACAAGCGGCTGGTTTGGCTCGATATCCAGGAAGTGATGAAGGCCTTGGGACGGCCTATTCCGCGGCGCGGAAAATCCTGACGTGCGACCGGAGAAGGTTGCGATAAAAAAACTGACGCTGATACTCGCCGTGCTCTTGGGCGTGGTGATGGTTGCCGTATCCTGCGTTCCGCGAGCCGTCGCGCAGGAGAAAAAGGCACGTCCGTGGGTCGAACTGATCGCGATCGATGGCTCGATCAATCCGGGCGTTGCGAATTATGTGGACGACGCCCTGTCGGTCGCGAAGAAAGACGGGGCGAGCGCCATGGTCATCCGCCTCGACACGCCCGGCGGGATGCTCGTTTCGGCTGAGCGAATCGTAAAGAGTATTCTTTCCGCGCCGGTCCCGGTGATCGTTTACGTGGCGCCGTCGGGGGCGAGCGCGGCTTCGGCCGGAACGTTCATAACCCAAGCGGCAAATATCGCTGCGATGGCGCCCGGAACGACGATCGGCGCCGCGCATCCGGTCAGCGAGACGGGAGGGACGATCAAGGGCGTGATGGGCGAGAAGATAACGAATTTCGCCGTCTCCTTCGGCAGGAGTATCGCGCGCCAGCGCGGTCGCAACGAAAATTGGATGGAAGAGGCGGTGCGCCGCAGCGTTGCGATCGGCGAGCACGAGGCGCTTAAGAAGCACGTGATCGATATCGTCGCGCCGAACCTGCGAAGCCTTCTCGACCAGGCTTCCGGGCGCGTCGTCAAGCTTCCGACCGGAGATGTGAGGCTTGATTTGAAAGACGCGACCGTCCGCAGGTTTCCCATGACGCTCGGGCAGACGGTTCTGAATCTGCTTTCCGACCCCAACCTGATGTACCTGCTGCTGATGGCGGGGCTGCTCGGTCTCTATTTCGAATTCGCGCATCCGGGTGCGATTTTCCCGGGGGTTGCGGGCGCGATATGCCTGTTGCTCGCGCTCGCCTCGCTTCAGGTGCTTCCGGTAAACGTTTCGGGGCTGCTGCTGATCGTGCTCGGTGTCGGGATGCTTATCGCGGAGGCGTTCGTGACGAGCTACGGGATACTCGGGCTGGGCGGAGCGGTCGCGCTGCTGTTCGGTTCGCTTCTGCTCATCGATACTTCCAAGACCAACGTGGTGGTAAGTCGCGAAATCGTCTATGGTGCCGCGATAGCCTTTTCGGCAATCATGGTGAGTGTTGGTTACTTCCTTGCGCGCGAACGGGGCAGAGCGGCGAAAACCGGCCCCGAGGCACTTATCGGAGAAATCGGAGTGGTGCGCGACCCGATCTCTCCCGGAACGTCCGGAACAGTTTTCGTGCACGGTGAGTTGTGGCGCGCGAGCAGTGACGAAACACTCGCCACGGGAACGCGGGCCACGGTGATATCGGTTAACGGGCTTACGGTAAAAGTGCGCGAGACAACCCGGTCGGACGTCTGACGTCCACGGACCCAGGCGCCGGATCTTTGCGCAATTCCGAGTCTAAGGGAGGAGCCTCATGGCTACTGGCGCGGCAATCGCAATTGTCATCGTTGCAATCTTCATTCTGAGCGGTCTCAAGATACTGCGCGAATACGAACGTGCCGTGGTCTTCAGACTGGGCCGGCTTACGCCGTATCGCGGACCCGGCGTCACGTTCGTGATTCCGATCTTCGAACGGATGGTCAGAATCGACCTGCGCACTGTTACCTTGGACATCCCGCCTCAGGACGTGATCACGCGCGACAACGTTACAGTCAAGGTAAGCGCGGTGCTCTATTTCCGCGTGGTTGATCCGTCGCGCGCCGTGACCGAGATAGCCGACTTCCTGTTCGCCACTCTGCAGCTTGCGCAGACCACGCTCAGGTCGGTCGGAGGGCAGAGCGATCTCGACGACCTGCTCGGCCAGCGCGAAAAGCTCAACGCGCGTATTCAGGAAATCGTGGACTCGCAGACCGAGCCGTGGGGCATCAAGGTCACGCTTGTCGAGATAAAGAATATCGACCTGCCCCAGGACATGCAGCGGGCTATCGCGGCGCAGGCCGAAGCCGAGCGCGACCGGCGCGCCAAGGTGATCGCCGCCGAGGGCGAGTTTCAGGCGGCTCAGCGGCTGGCCGAAGCGGCCGAGAAAATGGGTGTGAGTCCCATCCCGATGCAGCTTCGCTACCTGCAGACATTGGTGACGATAGCCGCCGAGCAGAACTCTACGATAGTTTTTCCGCTTCCGATTGAATTGCTGGAGGCGATGCTCCAGATGCGCAAGACGAAAGACTCGCAGAGTTAATCGTGGTTAGGTTTAATAAGAGGACAGGGAGTAACTGATTGCCGCAATGGGTAAGCTGATTCTGGTTCGCCACGGAGAGAGCGTCGGCAACCGCGAACGAATATTTACGCACCAACCGTATGAGCTGGCGCTAACCGACCTGGGCCGGGAACAGGCGCGTGAAGCCGGTAAGAACATTTCCTCGTCGTTCGAGCCGCAACTGGTCATCGTCAGTCCCTATCTGCGGGCGAGACATACCGGCGAGATAATCGCGGACATACTCGGACTTTCGGTCGAGGTCGAAGATCTCCTCCACGAGCGCTATATCGGCGGCTTCGTGGGCAAGCCGTACGACGCGGTGCTGGAAGAGGCCGACTATGACCCCGAGCGCCCGTGGCTATGGACGCCGCCTGGTGGCGAGAGTTTCGAGGACGTGCGCGGGCGCGTGGGTCCGGTGCTCGACAGGATCGCGCAGAAACACGTCGGACGCGAAATCGTCGTCGTCAGCCACGGCGGCGTGATGATGGGGCTTTGGGCGCACGTCACAGGCTCGTGGGAAGGCGTCCACGTCCCGCCAAATTGCGGAATCGTGGTGGTCGAGCACAACTTCCCGCGCTACGAAAAACCGCGCGTCGTGAGCATGGACGGCTGGGACCAGTCGCCTATTTCGGGCTAAGCGGTTTTACCATCGGTTTCAACGCCGCGGGCATCAGTCCCTTCGGGTCAACGGCATAGACCTGTTTGTAGGGGATAAGTCCGTTGCGGACGGCCGCCTCGCGCCCCTTCGCCCCGAACATCAGACGCAGGAACTCGATCGCCGCCGCACGATTTGGCGGATTTGATGTCATCGTCGCACCGTAAGCGATTGGTGCCCCGACGATACGGCGCCGATGCTTCCCGTGCCCGATTTCGACGCTCGTCTTTGCGTACTGCGCGGCGCGTGAAAAGTCGCTCAGGTTTATTTCGGGCGGCAACCGCACGACCTTGAGGTTCGCGAGCCGGGTGTCGGAAGCGTAGCCGAAATAGTAGTCAAGCTGACCGCTCTGCAGCAGCGATATCAGGTTGACGCTTGCGGGCCGAGTATTCGCCAGCGGACATCCCGCGCGCAGTTTGGCCGCTAGTCCCGGTTTGCCGTAATAGTGCTGGGCCAGTTTCCAGACGATAAGCGTCCAGTATCCTTCGGGATCGCGGTCGGGATCGGAATGGCCGTAGCGCACGCCCCGGCGCAGCAGGACCTTGTACCAGTTTTTTGAAGTTATAAGGTCGGCGTCGCGGGAATGGCTCGTATAGAGGATCGCCATCGAATTTCCCGCGAACACTGTGACCCACGGTTCGACTCCCCGAAGCGGTTTGTCGAGTAGTCGCCAGTCGGCGCTCAGCAGTATGTCGCATCGGAGATGGAGATCGGTCACCTTGCGTATTGCGTCGAGGCTTCCCGACGCCTCACCATGCACGACGACGCCGGGATGGGCCTTCATGAACTCGCGGGAAAGATTGCGCACGTAGCCGGAGAGCGTGGACGCGTAAAAGATCGTGAGCGGCTTTGGATCGGAAGCGGCACGCGCCGCCGCGGGAGCGGTGGCAAGGAACAGGCACAGCGCGGCGCATGCGACCGCGATGATGCGGGCTATTTCGCTGAATCGGGATTTCATTCTCTCGCTACTTCGTCGTTTCGTTGTTTGTTTCGCGACTGACAGTCGGTCTTTCCGGGGTTGCCGCGATAGAAATCGGCATCGTGACGCAGGGTGACGACCCTAGAACGGAATCCGGGCCGAAATGATCCATGCGTGGTTGTAGGTGCGGTATCGAGTGACGGCTATCTGAACGCCGGTGCCGATCGTCAGGCCGATTCGGTTGTGAAGCGGGATCTTGCCGATCACGATTCCCGGCGTCAGATAAAGCTGGCTCTTGCCTGCGTGCTCTCCGTCGTCGAAGTACGTGTAGTTGGCTTCAATTTCGGGCCAGAAAAGCTTCATCACGCGGTACTGAAAGGCGATGTTGTACCGGACCGGGATGCCGGCCCGGCCGAGGTCGCAATTCGGAAACGCGGCACTGGCAGTGCTCTGAAAATCGAAGTTGCCGAAACCCTTTCCGAACGCGACAGTCGGCGTGAAGCGGTAGACTCCTTCTGTGTTGGGCTGGGTCGCGGTGGGCGCGCTGAATCCCATGAAGGCACTCAGCACGTAATCTCCGTTCTCGGCGGTGGCCGAGAGCAGCCGATACTTGATCAACAGGAAATGATAGTCGCCGAAACCGTTGACGCCGCGCGGACGGTTGCGGGCAAGGTAGGGCGGGATGCCGAAAATCGTCTCGACGTTGTACCACGGAATAAGCTCAACGCCTTTTCCGCCGCCGAAGTTATCGAGCGCGACCCCGTTGGGTCGCGATTGCCACGACTGGTCGTAACGCACCTCCTGTTCGAGCAGCGGGGTCACGGTCGCCAGCGGGGTAATCCAGTGCGGCTGACCCGCCTGAATCTGCTCGACCCGCGGAAACCAGTTGTGAAAATACTCGGAAACCGGACGGAGCAGACTGAACTCCTGCGCGTGGCATCGGGGCGCGGGGCACAAGGTTGAAAGCGCAAGTGCAATGGCGATAGTTAGGGCTAAGCGTGATGGGAACGGGTTTTTCATCGCAGTGGTTGTATGCCATGATACGAGCAACATGACAAGTAAGCTGGCATGAATAGGTCAACATCGGATGCCATGAGGCGCGCGCGCGAGGCCGCCGGGCTTAGCCAGATGGAGCTGGCGCGGCGCGCGGGAATTTCGCGTCAGGCGCTGGGCGCGATTGAGTCGGGCGCTTATCAGCCGGGCGTCGCGGTGGCGCTCAGGCTCGCCCGCGAACTGGGCCAGACGGTCGAAAGCCTGTTCGGTGCTTCGGACGACGCACGCATCTCCGCGACCTGGACCGGGGAACGACGCGCGGCGCCCGGCACGCGGGTCGCGCTGGGTCGGGTGAACGGACGCCTAGTTGCGACCCCGCAACCGGTCGCGACGTTTTCGCTTGCGGCGGCCGGAGGAATCGTCGAGCACGGCGGCAAGGGCAGGATGGTGTCGGTGGAGGCGTTCCGCTCGCCCGCGGAAATCGACTCCACGATGCTGCTGGCGGGATGCGACCCGGGCGTCGCGATTTTGTCGGACTGGCTCGCGCGTCATCGAAGCTCGGTCAGGATTGTCGCGCTGCCCTGCTCGAGTCGCGCCGCACTCAAGGCGCTTGCCGATGGGCGCGTGAACGTGGCCGGAACGCATATTCGCGACCCGCGCACCGGTGAATACAACCTCGCTCAGGCCCGGCGCATTGTCGGGGATCGGAAGGCGATGCTGGTCAATTTCGCGCGGTGGGAGATGGGCCTCGCGGTGCATCCGTCGCGGCGCGAACGAATTCGCAGCGTGGCCGACCTTGCGTCTCGCGGAATCAGGATAGTTAACCGGGAGGCGGGTTCGGGTGCGCGTCTTGCGCTGGACGAAGCGCTTTCGCAGTCAGGCGTGGACGCGAACAGACTCGACGGGTACGGTCGCGAACTCGCAGGCCATCTTGAAGTTGCCGCGGCGATAAGCGCGAGCGAGGCCGACTGCGGCGTAACCATCAGGGTTGCGGCCGAGGCGAACGGCCTTGGTTTTATCCCGCTTCGCGAGGAGCGCTACGACCTGCTGATACCCGAAAGCGAAATGGAATTGCCGGCGGTCGCCTCCGCGCTCGACGCGCTCAACTCCTCGCACTTTGCCCGCGAACTTTCGGAGCTTTGCGGTTACGACACGAGCCGGACCGGGTCGGTAATCGCCTCAGGAACTTCCGGGCTCCGCTAACACCGAATCCAGAAACGCAATCGAGCGAAGTTTGCGGTCGAGCACCGAGGAGACGAAGCGCGAGATTGCGAGTGCTCCGTCGGGACCGGCCGGCGCGCACGCCGGCGCGTCCGCGACGCTGATTTCCTCCAGACGCGCGAGCGAGCGAACGCTGGCGCTCTCAAGGCGCATCGCACCCTCGGGCACCTCGGGACGGCATCGCGCGCATACCATCCCGCCCCGCGCAACGATAAAGAACCAATGCGGATCGTCACCCGTGGTCGGCATCGCGCATCGGCGGCATCGCGAGAAGTCAAGTCCGAAACCGGCCCATCTTAGGAACCGGAGTTCGAATCCCTGCCTGAGCGCGCGGGTCGCTCCCGAGTCGCTCACCGCTCCAAGGCTGTCGTGCAACAGGCGGTAGGCGCCTTCGGCTTCGGCCTCTTCGGAGGTCAGCGCGTCGGCGAATTCGACCATGTAACTGGCGAGCGCAATCTTGGCGAGGTCGTCCTCCAGGTTGAAAGGGCGAAGTTCGCCGTTTGCCTCGGCGCGGGTTATGAAGACCAGTTGGCCGTGAGGGCGGCGTCGAAAATACGCTGTCGCATGCGAGAACGGTTCGAGCTTGCGCTCGAAGCGACGGCGCGAAGCCTTGGCGCCCTTGGCGATTCCGGCCAGCTTGCCGAAGTCGCGGGTGAGCAGCGTGACGATTCGATCGGACTCTGAATAGTCGCGGGCGCGGAGCACGATTGCCGCGCTTGCTTCCTCGGCCGGCATACCTACATCCTGCGCAGCATCGATTGCTGGATTTCCCTGACCTGCGAGCGCATCGCCTCCGTGGTCGCGACCGCGCGTCCGCTTTCGACGGCCTCGCGCATCAGGTTGTCGAACTTGACCAGGATATTGGCGATCTTGGTATGGGCCTCGACCAGCGCGCGGTTCCTGAGTTCCTCGCTTTCCCAGTCGCGCTCGGCGTACTCCATGATTTCCTGGCTCTGAATCAGAAGCTCGCGCGCCTCCTCTTCGTAGCCGTGGACCATACGGCGGATAATTTCGCTGACCTTGGGCCGCTCCTCGGGATCTTTCCACAGCACGTGTTCGAGGAACATCAGGTCGTCCGGCGTGACGGAATCACGGCCCACCACCAGCGCATGGGCGCGCAGAATATCGAGCGAGTTTTTCCAGCGCCTGTCCGAAACGACGATTTGCTCCGTGAGCAACTCTCTACGCAGGTCGGCGACGGATCGCACGATTCCCGACGGTATCGTGACCCGCTCGGCGTCGGCCTTGAGCGATTCCAGTTCCTCGAAACTCATCACCGTGCGCGTGCCGTCACGCGACCCTTCGAGCATCTTGAGGAAGCGAAACTCCTCCACGATGTAATCGACCATGAAGCGCAGCATGAAGCGGTCGTACAGCGCGGTCAGTTCCTCTTCGTCGGGAAGTTCGTTGGAGGCGCCGAACAGGGTGATGAGCGGCACGTGGACGCGCTCGCGCCCGTTATGGAACACGCGCTCGTTTATGATCGTGAGCAGGGCGTTGAGAATCGAGGAGTTGGCCTTGAAGATTTCGTCCAGAAACGCGATATGCGCCTCGGGCAGTTTGTACGCGGTGACCCGCCGGTAGTCGTCCTCTTCCAGTCCCTTCAGACTGACCGCGCCGAATATCTCCTCGGGCGTGCTGAAGCGGGTGAGCAGCCACTGAAAGTAGCTCGCGCCCTGAATACGACGGCACAGTTCGTCGGCCAACATCGACTTGGCGGTTCCGGGTGGCCCGACCAGCAACACATGATTTGCCGACAGCAGCGCCGTCAGCGCACCGTCGATTAACTCGGTACGCTCCAGGAACATTCGATTCAGCTCGTCCCGTATACGGGCGAGTTTTGCGCCGGCGTCTGACATCTCGTATTCGATAGTGGCAGGTAATTTCGTTTCTACAAGTTATCAAAACGCGCGGCTACGCTTAAGGAGGCTCTGACGCCCGTGGTCGGTTTCGATTTGGTAGTTTCGTAGTTCGAGCGCTTGCCCGCTGAGAGGCGAGGGCGCTAAACCTTTCAGAGCCGCTTCAGCCGGATTCGGTCAGTCCGTTCTTCCGCTTCCGATGGCGTGGCGAAGGGCTCATGGAGGAAACGTGATGGACAAGGCACTCGCCGGCGTAAAGATTCTCGATCTCACACAGTTCGAAGCAGGGACTTCATGCACCGAGATGCTCGCATGGCTCGGCGCCGACGTGATCAAGGTCGAATCGCCGCGGATGGGCGAACAGGGTCGTTGGCTGCTTACCGAAAAGCCCGGCGTTGACTCGCACTACTTCATGCTGCTCAACGCCAACAAACGCGCCATCACGCTCAACCTCAAGAGCGACAAGGGTCGCGAGATTTTTCTCGATCTCATCCGCAAGGTCGATATCCTGACCGAGAACTACTCGCTCGGCACCCTGGAAGGCCTCGGACTCGGTTACGACCGGCTGCGCGAAATCAATCCGCGCCTAATCTATCTGACGATCAAGGGCTTCGGGACTTTCGGGCCGTACAGCAAGTACAAGAGTTTCGACATGATTGCGCAGGCTGCCGGCGGCGCGATGTCTCTTACCGGGTTTCCCGGCTCTCCGCCGCTCAAGCCGGGCCCGACCATCGGTGATACCGGAACCGGGATGCACGCGGCGTGCGGAGTTCTGGCCGCGTATATACAGCGCGAGCGCACCGGGAAGGGCCAGAAGGTCGAAGTTGCGATGCAGGAGGCGGTGCTCAATTTCGTGCGAGTCCCGATGATGGCGACGTACCTGACGCAGAAGCCCGTTGCTCGCACCGGCAACCGTCTCGGCGGCGCGGGACCGGCCGACATCTTCAAGTGCGCCCCCGGCGGCGACAACGATTACTGCTACATCCTGTGCACGACGCCCGAGATGTGGGAAAGCTTCTGCAAGGTCATCGGTCGGCCCGAACTGATCGACGACGAGCGCTTCAAGGACGCCCGTTCGCGGGGGCAGAACGCGGACGCGCTTGGCGAAATAGTCAATGCGTGGACGGGCAGTCACACCAAGCATCAGGTGATGAAGATGCTGGGCGAAGCCGGGGTGCCGTGCGGCGCCGTGCTCGACAGCGTCGAACTGCTGAACGACCCCCATCTGCGCGAACGCGGGATGATCACCACGGTGAACCATCCCGTGCGCGGTGAATTCACGATGCCCGGATGCCCGGTCAGGCTGGAAGACTCGCCCGCCGAGGTCAAGGCCGCACCGCTTCACGGTCAGCACAACGCCGAGGTGTATGGCGAATATCTGGGCCTTAAGAGCGACGATCTTGAGGAGGTCAAGTAGCAGGGTGTAATCTAGGCGCTCGCGGGCGCTTCGC
>JBJKQX010000238.1:0-6198 GCA_046704965.1 Binataceae bacterium (SeqCode) | reverse complement strand
CCGCGCAAGGATGCGCCGGCGCGGGCCAATTCGAGAGAGACATTTCCGCCCATGCAGAACCCGATCGACGCAAGCCGCGAGGAATCGACTTGCGGAAACGACGCGAGCTTCTCCAGCGCAGCCATCCCCCTACGGCGCAGGTTCGTCATGTCGCCAAACCCTGACTCCGCTGCCGGGTCACCGAACATTTCCGTGGCGAGCTTCACTGCGTCGTTCAGGTTGTCCAATTCAAGGCCGTTGCCGTACGGGTCGCCCGCGAACGCGACGTAGCCGGCAGCCGCGAGCTTGTCCGCTTTGGCCTTGGCCTGAGCACCGAGGCCGCACACCTGGGGCATCAGCAGAACGCCGGGCCGCTTTCCGCTCGCCTTCTCGTCGTAGGTGAGATAGCCGAGCAGGCTTACGTCGCCGTCCTTGTATTTCACAATCTCGGTCTTCATCTGCTTCTCCTGAGCCAATTACTCTTTAGGCATCGAAGAAAAATGAGCACTCACGATCTTCCATTGCGGGCCACGCTTGGCCAGAACGAGGGTGGTGCGGCCGAACTGCACTTTCGGAGCGCCGCCGCCCTTGGGCGTAGTGGCTACGCGGTCATAGGCATTCACCACCGCGGCGGTGTCTGCGATGGCGAGATACGATGGTTGATGAAACGCGAACGTTGTAGATTCGGCGCCCGCCATTGCGCCCTGCAGGAATTCCAGGAACGCGTTCTTGTTGTCGAAGCGATAGGGCGCGGTGTCGAAAACCTCCAGATCGTCATCGAGAGCGGTGATGAACGGGCCGAAGTCGCCCTTGGCCGCTGCCGAAAGGATTTGCTCGGTCATCTTTTGAACGTCTTCTTGTGCTGACACTTGCATCACCTCCTGGGCGCACTGACGCGGATAAGCTCCGCGCCGTCATGCGCAGCGTTACGGCAACCTAGCCGGGCTGGTGGATTCAAAAGAGCCATTTTACGATAAATTTATAAGATCACTATTGAGTAATAGATGTTCCTCAGACTCGACCGAAAAGGGCCCATCTACAGCCAGATCTATCGAGCGTTACGCGCCCAGATTCTTGCCGGTCGGTTGTCGCCCGGCTTCCGCGTCCCTTCCACGAGATCGCTCAGCGCAGAGCTCGGGGTGTCACGCACGATAGCGGTTCTCGCCTACGAGCAACTTCTCAGCGAAGGCTACCTCGCCACCCGCGCCGGCGCCGGAACTTTCGTGGCTCCCGAATTGCCGGAGAACCTGACGATGGTCACACGCTCCGGCCCTGTCATTTGCGAACGGGGGGATCCGATCGCTCCACGACTCTCTTCCTACGCCGCCAGAATCGCCGCTGAACAGTTCACTCTGGATGGTCCCCGGTCGACGCCGCCATATGATTTTCGATACGGGCGCCCCTCGTTCGCCGACTTTCCCCATGCGACGTGGTCGCGTCTGATGACGCGTCGATTGCGCCCGCCTCGGCACGCGAACTCGGCTACGGGCCGCCTGAAGGTGCGGCGGCGCTGCGTGAGGCGCTCGCGGCATATCTGCATCGGTCACGAGCCGTCACGTGCGATCCCGATCAGATCTTGATCGTGAGCGGTTCTCAGCAAGCGCTCGTTCTGGTGATTCGCACACTTGTCGATCCCGGTGATCGCGTAGCGCTCGAAGAGCCCCATTATCGTTTGGCGCGTGTGACCCTGCGTGCGGCCGGAGCCAGACTCGAATTCATTCCCGTCGACGTTTTGGGAATGCGAGTGGACGCACTGATGCGCAGAAAAGGCCGAATCCGCTTGGTTTTTGTAACACCCTCACATCAGTTCCCGACCGGCGCCCTGATGCCGCTGGGTCGAAGGCTCGATCTTCTCGATTGGGCCGAACACAGCGGTGCGTTGATTTTCGAAGACGATTACGACAGCGAATATCGCTACCACGGCCGCCCGGTCGAAGCCCTACAAGCGCTGGACCAACGCGGAGCCGTGCTCTACGCGGGTACCTTTTCGAAATCGATGTTCCCTGCACTTCGGCTCGGCTATCTGGTTGTGCCCAGGCATCTCTTCGGTATTTTTCGTTCCACGAAGACGCTGCTCGATATCGGGTGCTCCACCTTGGAGCAGCTCGCTTTGGCAGATTTCATTCGCGAGGGATACTACGAGCGTCATTTGCGCAGGTCGCGAGCGCGCAATGCCACGCGGCGGCAGGCGTTGCTGGAAGCGGTCGATCGCCACATCGGCAGCCGAGCGCAAATTGCGGGTTCAGAGGCCGGCCTCCACGTGCTCGTGTGGCTTCCGGGAATGGCCTTCAATCGGACCGCCGAGCTTTGCCGCAAGGCCGCTAAGATCGGTGTGGGGGCCTATCCGGTCGGTCCGCTTTTTTCCACACCGCCAGCGAGCGCCGGCGTTTTGCTCGGCTACGCGTCGCTCACTGAGAGAGAGATCACCGAGGGAATTCGCCGCTTGGCGTCAATTCTTTCGTAACAGATGCGGCGATACGGCGGGACAGTGAGCGCGAGAGGGTGGCGGTCGCTGCAAAAGTTTGCGCAAATCCTCCGCCATCGGGCAAACTTGGAAGAAGTGCGCGACGCCATGAAACTGAACTATGGGTTCGCGCCTTCCTACAAGATTATTCGTTGAAATCGGCATTAAGCACGGGGGCAACATGAGCCGCAAAGACGAGCTGCTTGATTACCCGCTGATTACGGCGAACGAACTTAAGGCGTTTATCAAAGACGTGGAGGCGCTGAAGGAGGGAAGCGTAACGGGCATCGTCAACACTGACCGCTGGAATCGAGTTATGGCGGAAATGACTCGAAGGCAAGTCAATGCCCAGATTCAAGTCGCAAGATCGCTCAGCCGCGCTACATGGGTGCTAGTGCTTGCCACCTTAGGACTTATCGCTGCGACGGTTTGGCTCACGCTAATTCACCGCTAACGCGCCCGGCTTAATACGCTTTGGCGAAGATGGCGCGTTCGGTCGCCGCGTTGGAGCATACCACGCACTTGCCCGCCGGCACTTTCTGATCGAGCGGAATCGCACGGCAGGTCGCGCGCGTCTCCTCGCGAATCCTGGTCTCGCACTCCGGATTGCCGCACCAGTAAACGTCGGCAAGACCGCCTCCTCCCTCACCCTGCAGGTGTTCCTGAAGCGAGGCGTAGTCATCGAACTGCCGGGTGTTGGAGGCTTTCCATTCGAGCGCCTGCTGAAAGAGACTTTGCTGGATATCGTCGAGCGTGGCCTTGACCCGCGTGGGAAGCTCGGCGAGCGCGGCCTTTTGCTTGCCCTCGGGCCCCTTGCGATCGCGCCGCGCCAGAACAGCCTCACCCGAGGCAACGTCGCGCGGGCCGATCTCTACCCTGAGCGGCACGCCACGCATCTCCCAGTCGTTGAACTTGAACCCGGGCGTCATTCCTTCGCGCTCGTCGAGCCTGACGCGTACGCCCGCGTTCTCCAGTTGCTCGAAGGCTGAACGGCCTGCCGCAAGCACAGCTTCAGCCTCGCCCGGCTTGCGCCAGATGGGGACGATTACGGCCTGCGTGGGCGCGACAGTGGGCGGCAGCCTGAGGCCCTGGTCGTCGCCGTGAACCATGATGAGCGCGCCCAGAAGCCGCGTCGAGACACCCCAACTGGTCTGCCACGGATGCTGCATCTGGTTGCTCTCGTCGAGGAAGCGAATCTCAAACGCGCGCGCGAAATTGCGCCCGAGAAAATGTGACGTGCCGCACTGCAGCGCCCGTCCGTCGCCCATCAGGCCCTCAATCGTGTAGGTTTCTTCGGCGCCCGGAAAGCGCTCGGCCGCGCTCTTGCGACCGACCACCAGTGGAATCGCAAGGAAGTCCTCGACGAAGGCGCGATACACCTCAAGCATCGTGAGCGTCTCGCGCTCGGCCTCCTCACGGGTCGCGTGCGCGGTATGGCCTTCCTGCCACAGGAACTCCGAGGTGCGCAGAAACAGCCGCGTGCGCATCTCCCACCTGACGACGTTGCACCACTGGTTGATCATCAGCGGCAGGTCGCGATGGGAGTGAATCCACTGCGCGAACATGTGGTTTATGATGGTCTCGGAGGTGGGACGCACGATCAGCGGCTCTTCGAGTTCCTTGCCGCCACCATGGGTGACAACCGCAACCTCGGGTGCGAAACCCTCCACGTGCTGTGCCTCCTTTTGCAGGAAGCTCTGCGGGATGAACAGCGGAAAATAGGCGTTGCGGGCGCCGGTCTTCTTGATTCGACGGTCGAGTTCGTCGCGCAGCGCCTCCCAGATTGCAAATCCGTCGGGGCGAAATACGATACATCCCCGGACCGGCGAATAGTCGGCAAGTTCGGCGCGCAGGATCACGTCGTTGTACCATCCTGCGAAATCCTGGCTGCGTGGTGTAACTTTTTTCTCGTCGTGTTTATCGGGCATCGGGTTTGCTCTGGTTGCGTAGTCTCGTCAACCGGGACAGTCTCCGGATATTATTCAGTGAGATCAACGCGCAGGTCACGCCTAAGGAGAAAATGATGCGAATCAGGCTGGGCGCAACAACCGCAATTCTGCTCGCAACGGTTTTCCTGTTCAGTGTACCGGCGTTTGCCGCCGAAACCACCTCAACGACCCGTACAATCGAAGTTGGCGCCACACCGGTCACGCCTACAATCGAAGTGAGCGGCAGCGCGCGCGTCATGGCGAGTCCCGACGTAGCCTACCTGAGCCTTCAGGTTGAAACTCACGCGTCGACGGCCGAGGCGGCGTCGAGTCAGAATGCCGCCCTTGCCCATAAGGTTGTGGCAGTGCTGAAGACGAAGCTCGCCGGAAAGGGTCGTATCTCGACGTCCGGTTATTCGCTTTCGCCCGAGTATGCTCAACCCGAACCTGGCAGGCCGCGTCAAAAGCCCAAAATCGTCGGCTATTCGGCTCACAATTCAATCGTAGTCGAAACCGGCAACCTGCAAATCGTTGGAGCCCTTATCGATTCCGCGATAGGTGCCGGGGCGAACCGGGTGAATTATCTGAACTTCGGTTTGCGCAACGACAGTAAGGCCCGCATCGAAGCGATAGGCGAGGCCAGCAAGGACGCGCAATCTCAGGCGAAGGCTCTTGCCTCGTCTCTTGGCGTCAAGCTTGGCCATATCATCAAGGCCACTACGATGCCGGAGGTCAGGCCGGTACCGATGATGAGGACTTTCGGCCTGCAAGCGATGGCTGCAAGTGCCCAAACGCCGATACAACCCGGGCAGATAACGGTCACCGCGACCGTTTCTCTGACCTACGGGATTCAGTAGGGTATCCGAAACCGCTTCATAGACATGCTCAAACCAGGCGATCAGGCACCCATTTTCGATCTTCCATCAGCCGTCGGAGGACGTGCAGGCAGGACCAGGCTGGCCGATCTCAAAACCGAGCTGGTGGTGCTTTTTTTCTACCCGCGCGATTTTTCCTTCGTCTGCCCAACCGAGGTGACCGGTTTCAACCAGGCCCTCAAGGATTTTCAGTCGGAAGAAACTTCCGTTCTTGGCGCAAGCGTCGATTCCGTCGACAGTCATATCAACTGGGCCAGGGAACTCGGCGGTATCGACTATCCGCTGCTCGCCGATGAAGGCGGCAGAGTCGCGAAGAACTACGGTATTCTCGACGAACAGGAGCAAACCGCGCTTCGGGCGACCTTTATCCTCGACGACAAGCGCAGAATCGCCTACGCGGTCGCGAGCCCGGTCAATGTCGGCCGCAGCATCCCCGAAACCCTGCGAGTGGTGCGCGCGCTTCGCACCGGACGCCTGTGCCCGGCCGACTGGGAGCCCGGCGTCGCGTTCGGGTCAAACGAACTGAAGTACTGACGAACCTTGCCACCAATCGACTCTTCGGAACAAAAGCGTCTTTTCGAGCGGCTCTCCAGTATCCGCGAGATCGTATTCGGGATGCAGGACGGGGTGCTGACAACGGCCGGCGTTCTGTTCGGTCTGAGCGGCGCCGTTTCCGACCGCCGACAGGTAATCCTTGCGGCGCTCGCGTCGACCGCCGCGGGCGCGCTCTCGATGGCTGCCGGAGCCTACCTTGGCACTCGCGCTGAAGCGGAGGTTTTGCGCGGTGAACTCGAACGCACGCGGGAACAGGCGCAGGAACGCCCCTACGTCGTGCAGGAGGGGCTTCTGCGCGAACTCGCCAAGGAGGGTCTCGGGCGCGAGGCGGCTTATCGCGTCGTCAAGCTTCTGAGTTCATCGCCGCGCGCGTTGCTCAGCACGGCGGAGCAGAAGA
>JBJKQX010000237.1:0-6202 GCA_046704965.1 Binataceae bacterium (SeqCode) | reverse complement strand
GCTGTAGCTTGTTCTCAGGCCGGACCATCCACCAACCTGCCGAAATCTCCCCCTGATGATCCGGGCCAGACAAATACCCGGGAGAAACAGCAAAATGAACGAGGCAGAGAAACGAAGCGCCTTGAGCGAGGCCAAGTCATTGATCCCTTCTGCCGCATTGGTTGGAGTCGGGCTGCTTTTGGAGTCGGAACTGCTTGTCGGAGTCGCCCTGGGTACGGGGATCATGATCGTCGCGAGATGGTTGCCCGAGTCCGTGGGAGACACTGTGCGACCGGTCGTCAACGGCACGGTCGGAGCGTGCTACTCGGCTGCGGCCAAAACCAGCGAGATCGTGGGTCACGCGGCTCGAAGAGCCGAGGGCATCATCACGCGGCAATTCACTACGGAACAAACCGAAACGAAACCTGAAGGCGACCAAGCGCCTCCGCAGCAGGATCAGCACCTCTGAGGCAGACGTGGGTACGGCCCAACCTAGGCTCGAGACCGTGAAACAGTGGCGTCCGGGTGAGACTCTGTGGTGCGGGAATGGCCGTGAAAACGTTAAACGTGTTGTTCCTCTGCGTTGGCAATTCCGCCCGGAGCATCATGGCGGAGTCGCTCGTGAATCGTTATGGCGGCGAGCGCTTCAGGGCGTTTAGCGCTGGTGTTGAGCCGGCCAAGGAAGTCGATCCGCTTACGATCGAAATCCTCAAAACTCACGGGCTTCCGACCGACTCGCTTCGAACCAAGCACTGGCGTGAATTTGTCACCTCCGAAGCCCCGCGGATGGACTTCATAATAAGCGTCTGCAAGGTGCCGCCGTCCGAACTGTGGCTGCCCTGGCCAGGGGATCCTGTCAGGGCTCATTGGCGGATCGCGGATCCGCCCTATGCCGGCGAAAACATCACGGAGCGCCGCAAGGGCTTCGATCATGCCTTGCGGGAGCTCGAAAATCGCGCGAGGCTGTTTTTATTGTTGCGTCACGACGAAGCTCTGAAGTCGCCAGGTCTCGTGCAATCCTCATACGGACTCCCTCCTTCAGCTTAAGCTTTGATTGCATGCGCTTCCCTGAGCGGCCTTGCGGATTGCAGATTGGGCGGGCTGCAAATGCGTTCCCAACAAAACGAACCGCGCGGCGTTGATGGGGCGATAGCCTACTGACATGGCCAATCTTGTAGACTTGATGCCTCTCATCGAGGTTGTCGGAATCAACCTGATACTGAGTGGCGACAATCTGCTTGTGGCCGGACTCGCAGCCCGCAATCTGACAGTGACCAAGCGGAAGACCGCGTTGATCGTCGGGATCGGTGGCGCCGTCATCGTGCAGGCCGCGGCGACGCTGATGGTCGCGTCTCTGCTGCGGGTTACGATCGTATCGTGCGTGGCGGGAGTTTTGCTCACATGGGTTGCCATTCGCCTGCTTCGGGATGCCGGCCATGGCGCAACTTCACGCGGCGGAGATAACGACAATACTTTCCGCTCGATCGTGACAGTGGCGGGTGCCTATCTGCTGATGTGCCTCGACAACATCCTGGCAGTCGCGGCCCTGGCCCAAGGGCATCCGGTATCACTCGTGCTGGGTCTGCTTCTGAGTTGCGTCGTGCTAATCCCGTGCAGCGTCGTCGTGGCCGAATTGATGAAACGCTTTCCGCTCTTGGTGACGGCTGCGGCGGCATTTCTTGGATGGATCGCGGGAACAATGATCGTTACATCGCTCGGGCGGTTTACGCGTGATCTTGATGGCAAAGTCACGCATAGCGTGCTCCCTCTGGTGATAATGCTCATCGTAGTGTCTTCACCCTGGTGGTGGCCCGGCCAGATTCGTCGCGTGAGCGAAGACGCTCACCCGTCTCAGTAAGTTCGTGCGGAAATCACCGCAGCCTCTCAATCCGCAAAGCGTGATGCTGGCGGTGAGAATCAGCACTGTTTCCAGATGCGCCAGCGCGTCGGCTCTCGCATCGAATCAGCGCAATCGAAGGACGACGCCGCTTTGGTCTGCCGTGTGCGCGCACAGCTTACGTGCTCCATCCGCCTGCTGTCCGGACCCGCATCCGCTTGGCACGTCCGATGCTCGTCTCTAGCTCCGATATCTGTGGTTCATTCGAGGCTCGTCATGGAAAAGCGTCGTCACGCGGTAGCCGAGCCGGTTCGGATTCCGTCCGACTTAATCGAACTGGAAGGTACGCTTGTCGTTCCCGATGATGCGTGCGGAATTGTACTGTTCGCACACGGGAGCGGTAGCAGCCGGCTGAGTCCACGGAACAGGTACGTCGCCGAGGCGTTGCAAGACGCGGGAATCGGGACGCTGCTGCTCGATCTTCTGACAGAAGATGAAGCGCAGGACCGCGAAAATGTCTTCGATGTGGATTTCCTGGCCCATCGGCTGGGCGACGCGACCTGGTACCTGCGGAGCAGGGAAGACGCGCGGCGCTACGCTTTCGGTTACTTCGGCGCGAGCACCGGCGCGGCGGCGGCCCTGATTGCTGCGGCGCACGATCCGTCGATTCGTGCCGTAGTATCGCGCGGCGGAAGGCCGGACCTTGCGATTCATTGCCTGGAGCAGGTCACGGCTCCGACGCTGCTTATCGTCGGTGGCGATGACACTACCGTAGTCGCATTGAATCGCCGGGCGCATGACCGCCTCGGATGCGAGAAGCGACTGAGTATAGTGCCCGGCGCCACTCATCTGTTCGAGGAGCCGGGGACGCTGGATGAAGTCGTGAGACTTGCGCGCGAATGGTTCCTGACGCATCTGCGCAGTGGCGATGACGATCGCGACAACGACGACAGTGCGTGGTTCATCGGCGATACGGTTTTCGCGAATCGTTCAGAGGCGGGACGCGAGCTGGCCGACCGCCTGCTCCGTTACAAGACGGCCAATCCCGTCGTGCTGGCGCTCCCGCGCGGCGGCGTACCGGTCGCCTACGAGGTGGCGCGCGCGCTCGAGGCTCCGCTCGACGTAGTCGTAGTGCGCAAGCTCGGTGCTCCCGGTCATGCGGAGCTGGGAGTCGGCGCAGTTGTCGACGGAGACCATCCCGAAGGAATCTTCAACGAGGATGTGATCGCGGAGCTGGGCGTGTCGAAAGAGTACCTGGAGCGCGAGATTCAGGAGCAGCTCAAGGAGATTCGCCGCCGCGAGACCCTGTATCGTGGCGAGCGTCCGCGCACCCCGCTCAAGGACCGCACGGTAATCGTGGTTGACGACGGAATCGCGACCGGCGGGTCGATTCGCGCTGCCCTTCGCGGTGTCCGGCGTGCGGGCCCGGCGTGTGTCGTTCTGGCGGTGCCGGTGGCTCCGGGTGAAACGATTAGGGCGCTCAGAGGCGAAGCCGACGAGGTCGTGTGCCTGAGCTCACCCGCGTCGTTCTATGCTATCGGGCAGTTCTATCGCGACTTTCATCAGTGCACCGACGACGAAGTGATCCGGCTGCTCGAATCGTCGCGCGCCGAGCGCCATGTGTCGCCGGCGCACACCTGATTGGTCGAGCCGCAAGGATGCGCCCCCGACACGCGAGGGTCACATACCCGGCGGAGTTTGATGAAGTGAGAGTGTGTGTGCGCGAACGTGGCCCGAGGGTCGGCGCGTCAGCCGAGGACGCGGATGCGGGATGGCGGCGCGACTATCGCGGGCCAACGGGACGTATCCCGTCGGCCCGTGTGGTTTTGTGATTACTTGGATCCGTAGCTCACGTTGAGACCGGCGCGGGCGTCGGACTGGATTCCGTACTGCGGTATCGGATAGCGAAGCCCATTCCCGGCAAGCCGCTTCAAACCCTCGATGGTCTTGGGCAGATAGCGCGGCGGTATCGCCATCAGAAGCTCGTCGTCCAGAACCCCGCCGTAGCGCCGTTCCGCAAAACATGGAATCGACAGGCTCGGCTCTCCTGTTTTGAGCGCCCGTCCCCAGGAATCAGCGCACGCCGATTCTCCCACGACGCCCCACTGGAACTTGCGGTAACCGGCCCACTGAAGACCGTTGATGAAGATGATCATCTGACCGGGCGTCGCGTAGATGAGGCAGATGTCGGGTGGATTGAGGCGACCCGACGCAAGCGGCGACACCGCCATCGCCTTGTACTTGCCGTGAGGCACAACGTCCATCGCGTGCTGATGGGCCGAGGCGTCCTTGGGCGTTTTGTACCAGACTCCCACCATCCTTTCTCCCGACAGCCATTCCTCATTCTGGGGATGAAGTCCGATAACTGCTCCGCACTGGGCGGTTACGAGATCCTCGACTGTGATGCCGACCGTCCATCCGAGCCTCGCTGACTGGGCGACTATCTGGTCGGTCGTATGAGTTGCCTTGGGACGGCGAATCTTCGGGATCGCTTCCATCTCCTCAACCGACTCGAACAGCTTCATCCCGATCGGCGTCGTCTTGAGTCTGAGCAATTGGTTGAGATCGGCGAGCAGGGCCGGCCAGTCGTACGAGGCCGGTTCCGCAACGTCCGCGGTACGGTTAATTTGTTCTGCCATCGTGTTCACCTCCGAGGGATGTCTGGTTCCGGCCAGACCTGCCTCTCCCGTAATACAGGAGCCGGTGCGTGAAAATCCAACTGGCCCGCGATGTCCGTTGGGTGTGACAATTTTTCGTCGCATTATGCATCGAATTAGATCTCCGTTGTCGCCCCGCGGACATCAGGGACTGCACGCATCACGACGCCGTCTCCAAGGTGACTTGGCATCACTGCCGGTCCGGAGACGGCGTACGAGTACTTCTTCAAGCCGAGTCGCGCATAAGCTTTGAGGAGAATCAAATCTGACCTGCCATGGGACGTGGCGGCACATGATTTGTATACCTGATGGTTTCTTTGGAGCATGAGAGGCCTTGCGATGACTCTTCAGGTGAGAGATCAAGCGGGCGGGAGCGGCAGTCTCGTCGTGATTTGTTTTCAATATGTGGATATGAGGCGGTAACGGCCCGCGACGGACAGACGGATACGGGAAATGGCTGAAGAAGAAACTTACGACTCCGAGACTTTCGATTGCATCGACAAGAGCGCATTGGACGAGCTTGCGGAGGTCGAGCAGGAAGGTGGCGAAAAGGGATTGGTCGCGCAGATGATTGACCTTTTCCTATCCGAGATGGAGCCGCGTGAGCGGACGTTGCAGCGCGCCGTGGCCCAGACCGACTGGGAGACCGCGAGCCGCATGGCTCATGCGATCAAGGGCAGTTGCGGCAATTTCGGCGCGTGGCAGCTTGCCGATTTGTGTGCCGCGATGGAAAAGGCGGCCGGCGACGTCGACGGCGCGGAGGTCGCCGCACTCCTGCCCCGCATACAAACGGAGAGTGGACGCGTAAAGACCGCACTCGGGCTGCATCGCTCGCGCCTGTGAATGAGGGTCGGTGAATGCGGCGCGATTTCTGTTTCAGGTTGAAAGGGCACGCACATGAGATGGGCCAGGGGGCTTAGGGACGAATGTCGTTGCGGGAGGGTGTGACCGAGACGCTAATGGCCATGCGATTCGCACTCGTCGGATTCGAGTCCAGCGAGGAGTCGCGCCTGCGGTCGGTGCTTGACCTGGCCGGTGCGCGTGCGAATGCGATCGGAAACATTGCCATAGATCTCCGACTGAGTTCGCTGGCGATGTTCGACGCGTGCGTCATCAATGTTTCTGCTGGGAAGTGGAACGGGCATGAATCGATCCGCGACAATCTGATCGGACGCAAGGGAAACACCGCTCTGTTGATTGGAAATACGGGCGAGATGCGCCGCCATGCGCTGGTTATCGCGTCACCGACTCAAGAGTTCGTGATCCGCCCGTGGAGCGATGAAGAAATTGTGTTGCGCGCCTTTAAAATACTTCGCAGTGCGGAAGCGGTTCGGCGCGAAGACCAGTCCGCCGAGGAGATTCGCGAAGTCCCCGTCGTGGTGCTCGCCGACGACGACAAGGCCACCGAGCTGCTGGTTTGCTCGATGCTTAGGGCGAACGGGATGCAGTGTAATGTCGCCCCTGACGGCAAGCGTGCGTTCGAAATGGTGCGGGACCTCAAGCCCGATGTGTTGATGCTGGACGTTTCGATGCCGGAGATGGACGGTTTCGAGGTTCTCGGCGCGGTTAAGCACGACCCTTCAACCATGAAGGTGCCGGTCGTGATGCTGACCTCCAGCGGCTCCGAGGATGACGTCGCGCGAGGGTTCTCGCTCGGTGCCGAGGATTACATCACCAAGCCGTTCCATCCGCACGAGATGATTGCGCGAATAAAAATGCTCCTGCGTCG
>JBJKQX010000236.1:0-2806 GCA_046704965.1 Binataceae bacterium (SeqCode) | reverse complement strand
GGCCTGCTCCGCATCACGGCCCATCGCCGCAAGCGGCGCGAGTCGGCGGCTCATCGATACGCTTTCCGGCTTATACGCGTCCGAGTCCGGACGTCCCGCCAGCAGGTTCGGGCAGGCCCTTTCAACCGGAAGGGCTTTTGTTTTCAGCGCGCCTGAGGGCACGCCAGGAAGCAACGAAGTCGCTCGAATGATGTGTGCTGAGAATTTGGCCTCGCTCGTCGCGCTGCCGTTAGTCGGGGACGACACCGTATTCGGAGCGGTTCTGTTTGCCGCCCACGCGCCGGGCATCGTCAGCGACGAGGAGCTGACGATGCTTCGCCAAATCACCGGCAACCTCTCCTTCGCCTTGCAATACCTGCGCAACGACACGACGCTCCGGTTTCTCTCGCATTTCAATCCGCAGACCGGTCTCGCGAAGCGCTCGCTATTCTGCGAGCGGCTGGCGCGCCTGATCGCCGGGTGTGCCGAGAGACAACCATGCCTGATCGTAACAGTGTTCGACGTTGAACGACTTAACCTCATCAACGATTCTTTTAGCCGGCGCACCGGCGACTTGCTGTTGCAACGCGTCGCCGAGCGGATTCGTCGTAAATTTCCAAACACGGACGATCTTGCCCACTTCGGCGGCGGTACGTTCGCACTCGTGCGTCGGCTTAACTCCCACACGACCGCCGAACATCTCGAGGCCGCACAATCGCACATCAGCGCCCTCGGCGAGCCCTTCGTCATCGAAGCGCAGGAGATTCCGGTGACGGTCCGCTCAGGATTTGCGATGTACCCGCAAGATGCGACCGACTCGGGCATGCTGGTTCAACATGCGGAGGCCGCGCTGCACAATGCGCGAACGAGCGGCGAAAGACTGTCGCATTTCAATGCCGAGCGACACGTTGAGCTCCTCGGTCGGCTCACCCTGGAACGAAAGTTGCGTCGCGCCCTGGAGCTCGGTCAATTCGAGTTGCATTATCAGCCGAAGGTCGACATCAAATCGCTGCGCATCGAGGGCGTGGAGGCATTGTTACGCTGGCGAGATCCGGATGTGGGCATCGTTTCTCCGGCCGAGTTTCTGCCCTTGCTCGAATCCAGCGGATTAATTGAGGACGTCGGCACCTGGGTGGTCAGCCAAGCATCACGCGACTGCCGCGAGTGGCTGCGCGCCGGCCTGCCGCCGATTCGTGTGGCCGTAAACGTATCGCCATTGCAACTGCACCAACGAGACTTCGTGCAAGCCTTCTTGGACGCTCAGGGCGCGCAGTTCGCCCACACGTGCGGCATTGACATCGAAGTGACCGAAGGCGCGCTGTGCAACGACAGTGTCGTTGAGACGCAAAATTTGGCGACACTCCGGCGCCATGGCATCCGCATCGCCATCGACGACTTCGGCATCGGCTATTCATCCCTTCAGCGGCTCGCCTCGCTTCCGGTGGATACTCTGAAAATCGATCAGTGCTTCGTCGCGCGCGTTCCCCACGATCACATGCATAGCACGCTTGTCAGGACGATCATCGCACTTGCTCGCGGGCTTGGGATGACGACGGTCGCCGAGGGGGTCGAATCCGTTGCGCAGTTCGACTTCCTGGCGCACTCCGGTTGCGACCAGTCGCAGGGATTTCTGCACAGCAGGCCCCTACCGTTTGCGGCGATGACAGCGCTCCTTGAAGAGGGTGCGCGCCGCGCGCACCCGTTACACAAAGCGGCTGTCGCCGCAGGTTGAGTCCGTAACGAAAAAGTGCGGCTGGATCCGCCGGGAAGCTTAATTCAGTGAGATTTTAAGGAGCACCGCGTCCGCGACGCCGCGGGTCCGGCGTCACCGGGCTGCGTCAGGCCAAGTGCTCCTCCTTGAGCGCATCGAGGCGGTTCCACACCTCGAGCATCTGGAGGTACACCGCAAAGTTGCGGGGGTCGGCGTGACACCATGCCTGGAACGCTAACCGCATCCCGGCGGACTCGCCGCGCTGATCCAGGAGAGCCAGCCAGTCTGCCGCGCGGATCGCGATGCCCTCATCCGGAATGCTGCGCGGACGCTGCTCCCTGGCCTGCCGAGTCCGATTCGAGCCGAGCGCTCCCGGTCGCCTGAAACAAATGCGCGGCGCAACGCCGAACGCCGTAGCTGATGTGCTTCTCCACGGTGTGGGGAGTGATCCCCAGCCGTAGCGCGATTTCCTTCTGGGATAAGCCATGGATCTTGCGCAACGTCACTACTTTTCGGCACTTCTGCGGGAGCGAGGCGATCGCCTGCGCAAGCAGATCCCTCTCCTGCGCCAAATTCACGATTTCATCCGGGCTCTGCGCGTCGCTTTCCTCTACGACGCCGGATCGGTCCATTTCCAGTAGCGCATCGAGCGAAACGAATCGGCCTCGACGCAGATAATCCCGAGCCACGTTTCGCGCGGTGGCGAACAGGAAGGCTCTCCAAGTTCGTACTTCCCGCCGCCGCTCGGGCGGGAGCGCGAGCAGCCGAGCGTAGGTCTCCTGGATGACATCGGAGACGTCGGCGCGCTGATGAAAGGCCCGGCACAGAAAAGCGCGCAGATCCGGCTCTTGTGCCAGGACCTGGGAAAACCAAGACGCTGCATCCCCCTGATTTTCGGGTATTTTTAAATCAGCCGCCATACCCCCCGAGCCTCGAGCCGAACGTGTTGCGAATTTGCACCACCAGGGCAGTGCTTTTTTATGGGGCCATTCTACCGGAAATGAGCCTGCCAGCGGTCGTATCTAGCGGGGGAAGCTCCGAGCACCCAGGCTCGGTGTGCATGTTGCTTGAAACTCACACGTCGAACTTTGCTGGCTCAGGCGATCAGACCCACAG
>JBJKQX010000235.1:0-9801 GCA_046704965.1 Binataceae bacterium (SeqCode) | reverse complement strand
GTCCGGAAGCCTGGGCGAAACGGTCGCGAGCGAAAACTCGAAGACCGTGGTCTCCCATCCGCTCGCCAGAACCTTGAAACTCGCCACGCGGCTTCCCAGGTAATCGGCGAGTCTGCTCTCGATGTGGCCCAGATCGATCACTTCCGCCACGCAGCCTCGGCTCAAGCAAGGGCGAGGCTAGTACAATGGGTGCAGTGCCGCAAACAAACTGACACCGGTGTCAGCCGCTCGCTCGCGTGCGCCTGCTCGTTGCCGGGAACAAGGGTCTCAGGGCTGTTGTCCCTGGTAGACCGGCGGATAGGCGCCCGACTTGCCGTTGCTCGGGGTCGGGATATTGGGCCATCCGGGGAGCAGGTCCGGAAGCGGAGGAATATACATCTTCTCCGGGGGTATTGCCGGTTTTCCGTCGCGGAAATAGCGCTTCTGGTCGATTGACTTGAGAAGTGGCCCGGTTTTCTTGCTGATATCGATCGACACTTCAGCCGACAGCCCAATCCGAAGCGGCATGTCGTGGGGCGGCGGCTTGTTGAGCATTATTCTTACCGGCACACGCTGGACCACCTTGACCCAGTTGCCGGTTGCGTTTTCCGGTGGCAGAAGCGAGAACGCGGCTCCAGTGCCCATGCTTATCGAGTCCACGTGTCCTCGATACATATGGTCGGGGTATATATCCACCCATATGTCCGCCTCCTGGCCCACACGCACGTCGGTGAGTTGCGTCTCCTTGAAGTTGGCGGTGATGTAAAGACCGTGAGTCGGCACGATAGCCATCAGCGGCTCGCCGGGCTGAACGCGATGACCCACGTGGACGCTCTTGTGCGTGACGACTCCGCTGAGCGGCGCCGTGACGCGAGTGTGGCTGAGATCGAGTCGGGCCGCCTCCAGCGCTGCCGCCGCCTGTTCTACGATCGGCCGGTCATAGCGCGAATCGCCGCTGTCAGGCCCAAGAGCGGCACGAGCCTGCTCGACCTGATTCTCGGCCAGCGACACATTGGATTTTGCTACCCGGTAAGCGGTAAGGGCCTGGTCGTAATTTTCCGTGGAAACGACGCTGGCCTTGCGCAAAGCCTCGGCGCGATGGTAGTCGAGCGCGGCCTGCTTGAGTTGCGACTGCGCCAGATCCAGCGCCGACTGTGAAGCCGCCACCTGTGCGTAAAGCTCGTTGACCGTCTGACGCGCCCGGTCAAGTTGCGCTCTAGCCTGGTCGACACGGACCTGAAAACTGCGCGGGTCGAGCGTAACCAGCAGGTCGCCCGCCTTCACGTGGAAGTTCTCGTTCACATAGACCGCGTCAACGGTTCCGGAGACCCGCGACGAAACCAGCGCCGTGGTGCCGTCGACGTAAGCGTCGTCGGTCGACACGTGGCTCATGTAGTAGTGGTAGTAGTGAATCGCGGGAACGATTCCCACCGCGATAGCAACGATAACCAGCGCCATGATGACCCGGCGCACAAGCCGTGATCTCATAGATCTGTCAGAAAGCGAAACGAGCGAAAGTTGTTGGCATGAGTATGGAAGACATAAAGCAGAGGTCCAGCCCGCCTAATTAGGCTGAATGGCGTCTCCTGTCAACTCTAATTGAACGATCGGTCAGGAGCAAACCTTCTTACCTCCATGCGTTTCTAAGGCTGTTTTATCGATACCGTGGGCGCACCGGTTACCGTCGCTACAACGGTGCCGTTAAGAATTAGGTCGACGGTGAACTGACCCAGCTTCTGAATCTGCTCAAAGGATGCGTCCACTTTACCGACCGGCTGATCGAAGATAAACAGCGCCGGCGCACGGTCGCTTATGTCGTAAGCGGTTTGAGTGTCCTCGACAAGTCCCTGAAATCGCTCCCCAAGAGGGCCTTTCACGAAGAAGCGCGCGTCGGGGTTCGCCGCGGGCGGCGGCGGTGAAAAACCCGGAGACGTAGGCGAGGTCTGCAAGGTCACGGTTCCGAACGGCTGGGAGGTCGACGCCACCTGCCGTACTTTGAACCCCACGGTTAGCTGAATGCTCAGGATGCCATGTCCCGTCGACTGCTTGGTGAGGCTCATTTTGATCGGCAGGTCGTTGTTGAGGACGATCACGTTGAGCGGGACGGTGCCGGACAGCGGCCAGGTCGAACGCGTGTCCGAAACGTAGCCGCTAAACCGCGTGCCCACGTCGCCAAGGATCCTGAAAGTGGTTCCAGGCGTTCGGTCGGGCGTATTCCCCACACCGGTAGTGAACGCTCCCAGTCCGCTACCGTTACATCCGGCGACCCCCGCCAACGCCAGGACCAGCACAAGGCCTTTGAGAAAGAATGAACTACAACGTCGCACAACTCACCAACTATATGACCAACTGTCAGAGCGGCGGCACCGAAGAAGAAGCGGTGCACACTCCGGGGCAACTCGACGACGTGCCGCACGAACTGGGGCAGGGGGTCGAAGTCGCCGCCGGTTGCGCCACGGTCGCCGTGGTTTGCGCACCCGGAACGCCGTTCTCCTCGCGTTGAAACGTGTAACTCCCCGGGGGCAGGCAGAACGTGTAAGCGTTGTTGATGCCGGACTCAAGAAGACCGGGTGTCGTTCCAAACAGCTGAACTCCGCCCTTCGACACCTCGACCGTTGTTCCCACGTCAGGGTTGGACACCGTGCCGCTGGCACTGCCATGCCCGGCGCAATCGAGCGCTGGAATCGCGTTTGCGATGTTGACGGTGTTGCAGCTGGTGGTCGGCCCCGTGATAGCCGGCGCCACCTCGATGGTATGGCCGGTGTACGGGGCGGGTCCTCCCAGATACGGATCTATCGCGGTAGCGAACAGGTCAAAAGTGCCGCCCACCGGAACATTGAGCGTGAACGGTACGCTCGATTGTGAACCGCGTATCAACGCAGGTACCGGAAGCGACGACACGAGGTTATTGGTACCCGAGTCTTCCGCTAGCACCTGTACCTGGACTGAATTGCCCGCCGGCGGCGCCGCCGTCAGTTGGACATTACCGGTTATGTACGAAGTCTGAAGTGCGAGGCTGCAGTTTTTCGTGTTGGTGGTGCCAGTACATGTGCCGGATCCGCTGCTCGCCTGGGCCGATGTAAGCACGTTGTTGTAACCGGGCGCTGAGATCTCCAGCGCAAGCCCTTTGTTCCCGGTTGGCACCTGCGAAAACGCCGGCTGAGCCGATTTTGTCCCCGGAAGTGGATAGCTCCCGGTTTCGTCGGTGCTCGCGGTCCCAACGGCTACGCAGGACTGCGGGCTCGTGGAACAGTCGGCCGAACTGCTTTTGGGTGGTGCCAGAAGTTCGAGCGTCGCGCCCTGGATCGGCTTGCCGGTGCAACCGTCGGTGATCGTTCCCGTGATGCGACCGAACGACTGCGCTTTAACCGACATGTCGGGCGGGGTTACGGTCTGACCGGGCATCACAGTGACGTTCTGGATGGCGTCGTAGTCGTAGCCTCCTCCCGCGACGAACAGATCGTAGCTGGTGCCGCTGGCGTCGGCAGGAAGCGACAGCGTATAGGTCCCGTTTGTCAGCGGCGCGGTCGAGACGACGTTGGAAGTGCCGGCCACTTCTGCCGACACGCTAAGCGGGTTGCGAGGCGAACCCGATGCCGTCCCGGAGACCTGCACGTTACCGGTTACAAGGCCCAGATAATTGCCGGGAGTAACCTCTGAGATGGTCGGCGCTACCGTATAGGTTCCGCCCGACGTGGTTGGCGAGGCGGTTATCTGAAGGTTCAGGTTGAGCAGCAGTTGCGCCAGACGGTCTTTGCTCACCGTGAGTCCGGGCGACGGTAAAGTGAGGGTTATCGTCTGCGTGGTGCTCGAAAGCGCCATTGGGTAATTGATGCAGCCCTCGAGACCGCTTCCGCCGCCGCACACCGGAACGATCGTGCCCGGATAGTTGGTATCGATTACGACTTGCACCGTTTGGTACGTGTTGACCGGAACCGAACCCGTGTTGAACAGAACCGCATGGGTTTGCAGGTTGTTGAGATCGATTTGCAGATCTCCGGGGCTCTTACCCTTTCCGTTCCCGGACGCTTCAGATACCGGTATCGTCACCCACTTTGTGCTGCTGCTCGAAGCGTTAGCGTTCGGATTCAGCCTAACTGTCGAGATGTTGACGTAGACATGGCGATACGACCCCGGTGGCGGCTGTCCCACGAATGCTATCTGAACCTTGGCCGGAGTCGGGACGGGAGTCGATGATGACCCGCCGCCTCCACCACATCCGGAAGGACCAACCATAAGGGCGACAAACATTGCAGCAGGGACCAGCAGGGGCAGGGTTGCCCACCATGGACGTCGAAACTTCACTCGTCTTCCATATTGCGAGATTTAGGTTAGAGTTTGGGATAACCTAAGCGTTGCATGAACGCAAGGAAGCTGATGCAATCGGGCCGTGAGCCCGGGGATCTGTCAGGCATCTTGACGCGATGTTATTGCCAGCCGGAGAATCAATTCCGGCACAACATGCGTTGCTTTTCAAAGGCGGCGAGCCTGTCGATTGTAGTTGCAGCGTTCCTTGCACTTCTGTTGAGTGCCGCGCCCGCACTCGCCTCGATGAAGCTCTCGGTCGGAAATCCGGGGCTTCAGCATTTTGAATCGGACGGCGTGGTAGAACTCGATTTCGGACTCACCGGACCGAGCGGTCAGCCGGTGGGGAATCTGAGTCCCGACAACGTCAAAGTTTACGAGAACGGAAAACCCGCCCAGATAGTCGATTTCCGCGGCGTCGGGCAGGGACGGCCGGTCGATATCGTGTTCGTGATGGACGTCACGGACTCGATGCAGCCGTATATCGACGCGGTCAAGCAGAGCATGATCTCGTTCGCCCGTGACCTTGCGGCGCACAACCGTGACTACCGGCTGGGGTTGGTCACCTTCGAGGACTACGTCGTATCCAGTTTCCCGGATTGCCAATGCGCCTATCGCAACCACATGACGTCGAATGTCGACGAGTTCATCAAGTGGGTGGGCAGTCTGCATGCGGCTGGCGGCGGTGACATTCCTGAAGATCAACTCGGGGCACTGGCCTACGCGTCAAAGTTGCCGTTTCGGCCCAACGCCGAGGGCATCCTGATCCTGATAACCGACGCTCCGCCTCATCATCGGGGCGACGGGTCCGCTTACACGCAGCATGACGCCGCCTTCTGGGCGCATCACAAGAAAGGCACTCCTGTAACCAATCTGACGGCCAGCGACGTGGCCGGGATGCTCAAGAAGCAGGGACTGACGCTTTATGCGGTAGTGCCGCCGCCGTTCATTGCGCCGCGCTACGAGAAGATCGTCAAGGCGACGCACGGAAAGTCCTACAACATAATTACAGAACAGGGACGGTTTGCCTCGCTGGTGCGCGAGATAGGCCATTCTATCGCTACGGAGTACTCGCTCAGTTACAAGTCGCCGCGCCCGATCGAAGACGGCACCACTCGCAACATTGAACTCAAGGTCAGCTACGGCGGGGATACTGCAACCGCGGATACTTCCTATCAACTTCGTGGTATCGGCGGAGCGACCGTGAACGTGTCCGGAGGCGGCGCAGAAGGGGGCGCAAACGGCGGAGGCACCGGACTGAGCCAGCTTTCCTTCTCGTGGTGGAATGCCGTAGTGCCGCTGCTGGCAATTTTGTCACTGTTCGGGCTCTCGCGCATGAGATTCGGACTTTCGACTGACGAATTGAAGGCAGCTCTTGCGGCCCAGGCGCAACGCGACAGAGCGGCTTCGGGCACCTTTCGCGCTCCGACCCGGACGCAACGTGCAGCGTCCTCGGCGCCGGCCAGGACCGGGCCGGGTCCCGCGGCTGCAGCTCCGCTACCGCCCGGCACGGGAGCGACCCTGAGCGCGATTGACGCGGTCGCCCCGGTCGCGTCGAGTTACAGCATCATGAAAGACGAGGTCTCGCTCGGACGCGGCGAGGACAACGATATCGTGATTCCGCATGCGAGTATCTCGCGCACCCATGCGCGTTTGATAAAGCGCGACGGGGCCTACGAACTGCGTGACCTGAACTCGACCAACGGAACTTTCGTGGACGACCTGCAGGTTCACGGTTCCATGATGGTATCCAGCGGCACGCGGGTGCGATTTGGCGAAGTCCAGTTTGTCCTGCGCTACTGAAACGGGGACGGCATCTGCGCTCGGATTGTCGTCGGAGACGGTCCGCACGTTTGGATCCGTCCGCCCGACCGCCTGAAAGCCGGCATATGCGACCGGCGAATTCTCCGGCAAGCGCGTTGTAGGTAGCGATGTCCTGGTGTACCTTCTAAACTCGGATAAAGCTTTTTTAGCCAACTTTTCCCGTAGAACTGTCAATGAAAAAACTCACCGGAGCCCAGATCGTTATCGAAAGTCTCATCGCCGAGGGTGTTGACGTCATCTTCGGATACCCCGGCGGCGCGATCCTGCCCACCTACGACGCGCTTCTCGATTCCAAAATCAAGCACGTCCTGGTTCGCCACGAGCAGGGTGCAGCCCACATGGCCGAAGGCTATGCCCGGGTGACCGGAAAGCCGGGCGTCGTGATGGTCACTTCAGGACCAGGCGCGACCAACGCGGTAACCGGCATCGCGGATGCCTACATGGACTCAACGCCGCTGGTGGTCTTTTCGGGCCAGGTTGCCACCGGGCTTATCGGCAATGACGCTTTTCAGGAAGCAGACATCGTTGGAATTACCCGTCCGTGCACCAAACACAACTACCTGGTGAAGGACATCCGCGACCTCGCCCGCATCATCAAGGAAGCCTTCTACGTCGCGGGCAGCGGACGGCCCGGTCCGGTGGTGATAGATCTGCCCAAGGACGTTCAGCAGGCCGAACACACCTTCAAGTATCCCGACAAGGTTGAACTGCGCGGCTACAAGCCCACTATCCGCGGCAATCCGCGACAGATTGAACGCGCGGTCGAAGCGATAGAAAACAGCGAACGTCCGCTCTTTTACATTGGCGGCGGTGTGCAATGGTCCGGAGCCGCGCCGGAACTGCAACAGCTTGCGCGCGGGCTTGGTATCCCGGTGACCGAGACGCTGATGGCGTTGGGCTCGATGCCCGCTTCCGACCAGCTTCGGCTGGGGATGCTCGGGATGCACGGGTCGTACGGCACCAATACGGCAGTATGCAACACCGATTGCCTGATTGCGGTCGGAGCGCGTTTCGACGATCGCGTCACCGGGCGGCTCTCGAATTTTGCACCCAAGGCCGAGACCATAATCCACGTCGATATCGATCCCTCGTCGATCTCCAAGAACGTCAAGGTCGATATCCCCATCGTGGGCGATATCAAGCACGTTCTGAGCGACATGCTGACCGTCGTGAAGGGGCGCGAGGCTATCGCAAAGCGGCGCGACGCCTGGACCCAGTGGCATCAGGAGATAATGCGCTGGCACAAGGAAAAGCCGCTTTACGAGAACGGCAAGGGCACCGACCATATCACGCCCCAGCAGGTCATCCATGAGCTGTCGGGCCTGACCAAGGGCGAGTGTATCGTTGCGACCGACGTCGGCCAGCATCAGATGTGGACGGCGCAGCTTTTCCCGTTCGAGCGTCCGCGCTCGTTTCTGACTTCGGGCGGACTTGGCACGATGGGCTACGGGTTGCCCGCCGGAATCGGCGCGAAGTTTGCCGAGCCCGACCGCCAGGTCGTGGTTATCTCGGGCGACGGCTCCATCCAGATGAATATCCAGGAGCTGGGTACCGCGGTTCAGTACGGCGTCGATATCAAGGTCATCATTCTGAACAATTACTTCCTCGGGATGGTGCGCCAGTGGCAGGAGAAGTTCTACAACGAACGCTACTCCTATTCAGCCATGTCGGTGCCCAATTTCATGAAGCTCGCCGAGGCTTACGGCGCGCACGGTTTCCGTATCGAAAAGCCCAAGGAGCTGGCGAAGACTCTGAAGGAGGCTTTCGCGACGCCGGGGCCCGTGCTGATTGATATCGCGATTCCGAAGGAAGAGGCCGTGATGCCGATGATTCCGCCGGGCGGCGCGATGTCGGAGATGCTGCTGGCGTAGGACGGACGGCGCGGCGGTGATGAAGCTGACGCAGGACTTGCGCCTCGCATCGGTTGGGGCGTGCGACCGCATAAAAGGGGAGGGCCCGGGTGATGGCGCGAGTTCCGTATCTTGACCGCGAACAATTGGCCGAAGAGGATCGCGAGATCTTCGACCGCCTGGTCGCCGAGCGCCATCGTCCGGTTGGAAACATTTTCCGGGCGCTCGCTAACACGCCCGGTCTGTTGCGACGCTTCCTTGCGCTCGGAGGCGAACTCCGAAACGCGACCGCTCTCGACCCGAAACTTCGCGAACTCGCCCTGATGACCGTGGGCCGTCTGACCGGCGCCGAGTATGAGTTCGTTCATCACTGGAATATTGCCCTGCGGGTCGGCGTGGCGCGGGAACAACTCGAACATCTGGCCGAATTCGAAACCGCGCCGCTCTTCAGCCAGGAGGAGCGGGCCGTCATGAAGTATGCGGCCGAGGCGACCCAGAACATCAAGGTGAGCGACGCCACCTTCGAGGCGCTGCGTGGATTTCTCGATACCCGCCGCCTGATGGAGCTTGTCCAGAACGTCGCCTTCTACAACATGGTCGTGCGCGTGCTGGTGCCGCTCGGCGTTGAAGTCGAGCCCGGCGTCAAGCGCGGCTAGACCGTCCCGCGTCCGCGCTGCTCGGTTAACGAAACGAGCTTGCGCGTCCGGCGGACGCCGGGTTATGAGACGAGCGAGGTCGAGGGCCTGCCTATGGTCAAGGCGATATACTTCATCAAACGCAAACCGGGAATGAGCCTGGAAGATTTCCGCCGCTACTGGCTCGGCGAGCACGCGCGCGTTGTCCTCGAAGTGTCGGCGGTTCGCAAATATGTCCAGTCGCACACGATGGATTCGGGATACGCCACGCGCGAGCCGGTTTACGACGGGATCGCGGAGCTATGGTACGACAGCACCGACGTGATGCGCCGGATTGCCGACACGCCGCAAAGCAGGGCGGCCGCGGCCGATGACGAAAAATTCATCGACATGTCGCAGTTCAGGTTCATTATCACAGAGGAACGCGTCCAGAAGGAAAACCCGATCGAACCGGGGATGCCCAAGTTCATCGCCTTCATAAAGAGAAAGCCCGGAATGGCGGTCGAGGACTTTCAGTCGTACTGGAGAAACGTCCACGGGCCGTTGGCGTCGCGAATTCCCGGAATCCGCCGTTACGTGCAGTGTCACGTGCGCCGCTCGGCCTACGCGTCGGGACGCGAGCCGCTCTACGACGGCGTCGCCGAGACCTGGTTCGAAAACTACGACGCTATCAGGGCCTCGGCCACCACGCGCGAGTACCAGGAGGTGCGCGCCGACGAGCGCAACTTCATCGCGCCGGGTCCGTTGCCATTCATTGTCGCGCAGGAGCACTTGATCCTGTGACGCCCCCGCTCCCATACTTTGATTTCCGGCCGCGTCCTTGAGACGCAGGCCGGGAAGGTGCGGGAATGTCAATTTCGACCCTCAACGAGGATCTGTCCAAACGGGTCGTGGTCGAAACCGACTCCGAGCCGTGGGTGGCGAGCCCAGCGGCGGGCGTGCTGCGCCGTCCGCTCGACCGCCGCGGAGCGGAATCGGGACGTGCCACCTCGATAGTTCGCTACCAACCCGGATCTTCCTTCAATGCGCACACCCATCCCGAGGGTGAGGAGTTCCTCGTCCTCGAGGGCGTCTTCCAGGACGACCAAGGCGTGTATCCCGAAGGCACCTACGTCCTGAACCCGCCGGACTCGCGCCATGCACCGGCGAGTCCTCACGGATGCGTTCTGTTCGTCAAGCTTTGCCAGTACGCGGGCGAGGGCCGAAGG
>JBJKQX010000234.1:0-4889 GCA_046704965.1 Binataceae bacterium (SeqCode) | reverse complement strand
GCCTATACGCCCGAAGTGCTCGCCGAGGCCATCGCGGCGCTGGTCAAAGAGCGGCAGCCGTGGGCGATGCTGATTCCGGCGACGGAGCGCGGTCGCGACTGGGGACCGCGGATGGCGGCGCGGCTCGGGCTGGGTTTGACCGGCGACGCGATCGGTCTCGAAATCGACGATGAGGGCCGGATGGTCGCGCTCAAGCCCGCCTTTGGCGGAAATATCGTCGCGCCGATTATGTCGAAGACTTATCCGCAGATGGTGACGGTGCGTGGCGGGATGCTGGATCTCGCGGAGCCGAATCCCGCCCGCAAAGCCGAGGTCTATATCGTAAAGCCATCCGTCGGCAAGCCGCTAAGCCGCCTGGTCGGCGAGTATCCACTGCTCGACACCTCGGTCGCGCGATTGGAAGGCGCGGAAGTGGTAGTCGGAATCGGGATGGGTGTCGGAGGACACGAGGGCGTCGAAGCTGTGAAGGAGCTGGCGCGCGTGCTCGGAGCCGGGCTATGCGCGACGCGGCGCGTCACCGACGCCGGATGGCTTCCGCGGCAGCATCAGGTGGGGCTAACGGGCAAGGCAATCGACGCCCGGCTTTATATTGCGATCGGCGTGCGCGGCGTTTCCAACCATACGGTGGGGATCAAGAAGGCCGAGACCGTGGTCGCTATCAACAACGACCCGGAGGCGATGATTTTCGAGCGCGCCAACTTCGGTCTCATCTCGGATTGGGCGGTGATGGTTCCTGCTCTTAAGGAAGCATTCCGAAAACGGCTCGGATGAGTGCGGGCTGCAAGCGGGGAGGGTGACCGTGGCGATGAAGGGCAGGTTGATCGTCGGAGTGATGATGGTTGTGGCTTTTGCGATGTGGCCGATCGCTCATGCGGGGGCGGCAGTGTCGCCGCTCGCTGGCCGGCTTCCGTCGAACCCGGTTTCGACATCGATCGGAAGTCGCGATTCGGGTGCGAAAATCATGCTCGCCGGGCATCCGGGGAAATACGATGAGCAGGGCTATTACGACCGGTCCTACAATAACCAGTACAGCAAGAACCATGGCTACCGTGGGAAGTTTTTTCGCAGCGGGTATCGTACCTATTTCCGCGAGTGCTACGGAGTGAGTGAAACGGGAGCTCTGCCGCCCGGTCTTCAGAAACATCTGGAGCGCACGGGGCGTCTGCCGGCCGGGCTTGAAAGACACCTTGCACGCAATGGGCAACTGCCGCCGGGACTCGAAAAGAAAATGGTGCCGGTGAACGATTGCGTTCGCCGGCACATAGGCCCGCTCCCGCGCGGGACGCAACTCTATCTGCTCGGACGCGACGCGTATCTGGTAAACCAGAGTGCGCGCCAGGTAATCGATATCCTGCACAACGCCTTCTCCGGCCGCTGACGTCGCACCGGGAAGCGTCCGCCGCGAGCCGCGACGCTGCCCGCGCGTTACTCGCGCATTTCGTAGAGGACCGAGAACATGTCCTCGACCGGCAGGCGGCGGAAGTGTCCGAAGCCCGCTTCTGCCGCAAGCTCGCGTGCCTTCGGCTCGCCCATCAGCGTTCCGATTCCGGCGCCGCCGTCCGCGAGCGAGACCGACAGGCAATAGAGCGTGCTTATCGAGTACATCATCCGTCCCCGCGGATTGATGTTTTCCTCCGGATTCGCCGACACGTTCATCTCGCTCATCAAGTACCTGCCGCCGGGTCTGAGCGAGTTTCGAATCGAGCGCATCAGGGCGACGGGGTTGTGCGCGTCGTGGACCACGTCGAAGGTCGAGACGAAATCGAAACTCGCTTCGGGAAGACGCGTGCCGTCGCGAACCTCGAAGGTGACGCGGCCTGACACGCCCGCTTCCTCGGCGTTGGCGCGGGCCCGTTCGACCGAGGCCGGATGGACGTCGAAGCCGTAAACCCGCGCTTTCGGGAACGCGCGAGCGATTGCGACTACCGCGCGCCCCATCCCGCATCCGACGTCGGCCGCCGTAGCGCCGGCGTTCAGTGCCTCGACCACCTCGGGCATCGCGGGCAGCCATTTGCGGAGCAACTGACGGCGGTACATGTTGGCCGACGAGCGCTCCATCGCCCGGAACGTTTCGGGCGGATATTCGTGCTGCCCGACTCCGCTTCCGGTGCGGAAAGCCTCCGCGACCCGAGGCGCCATCGTTATGTTCGGCACCAGCATCTGGATGAACCCGCCCATGAAAAACGGCGAGTCCTCGTCCGCCAGCGCCATCGCATGCTCGACCGGCAGCATGTAGGTGCGCTCGCCCGGCTCGTACATGACGTAGCCCGCGGCCGTCATCCCTCCCAGCCATTCACGCAGATAGCGCTCGTCAAGTCCGGTGCGACGCGCCAGTTCCTCGCTGCCAATCCACTCACCGGGCGGGAGTGCCTTGAAAATTCCCAGCCGATCGCCGATATACGTCAGCGCGCCGAGCATCGCGCCGCCCAAATCATCCGTAAGCTGCCCCAGAAATCCTTTGGCCTTGTCCCAATCGACAGGTCTGCTTTCGTTGCCCATGGTGTCCCCAAGGTAAACGCGAATTTTGCCCCCTTTTGATTCCCCGCCGCGCACCATAACAGATTTCGCCTTTGACTGCCCGCCGGGTAAGGGGGCCGATCGGCCGGGAATCGGGTCAGCGGGGGCGCATCACGCGCCGTGAGCCACTGAACGGACCGTTTGGGGCATCGGCTCGGGTTGTGCCAAAAATCCGAGTGCGCTACTTCCGCGATCGAACCGAGGAGACGAGTCATGGCGAGCGAAGCAAAGCATAAGGACACGCGCGAATTTCAGACAATCAAGGTCGAGGTCGAAGGCGTCTTCGGCAGGCTGACGTTGAACCGCCCCGAGCGCCTCAACGCGATCAACACGGCCATGGTCAAGGAACTGGCCGAGGCCGCGCGATGGTTCGACACCCATCGCGAGCTTCGCGTGGTGATCATGAGCGGTGCGGGCAGGGCATTCTCGGCCGGCGCCGACCTGAAGGACTCACCCGCGAGCGAGGGCGCTCCCGGCTCGGGCAAGAGCTGGCTCTATCGGCGCGAGGCGGGCCAGTACGGGCTTCGCGCGGCCGACGCGCTGGAGCAGATGCACGCGATCACGATCGCGCAGATTCACGGTCACGCAGTCGGCGGCGGCATCGTGCTGGCTGCCGTGTGCGATCTTCGGGTCGCAGCTGAGGATACGGTCTTCTTCATCCCGGAAGTGGACATAGGGCTGCCGCTCGCGTGGGGAGGGATTCCGCGACTGGTGCGCGAGATCGGTCCCGCGATGACGAAGGAACTGGTGATGACGTGCCGCAGGTTCGGTGCTGAGGAAGCCAAGTCGGTCGGATTTCTGAATCGTGTCGTTCCGCAGGCAAAGCTTGAGGCCGAGGTGAACAAGCTTGCCGACGAACTTGCCCGCAAGCCTTCCGTGCCTGTCGTCGTGACCAAGGAGCACGTCAACGCGGTGACGCGCGTGATGGGCGCGGGACTCACGCCGTTTGCCGACGGCGACGTTCTGCTGAGCGCATGGTCCGACGACGAATCGCGGGCGTCCGCGCGCGCATACATGGACGCGACGTTCAAGAAGAAATGAGCGAGGGTTGCCAGGGGGCACGGTTTCGATGAGCGAAGAAAGAATCGATACGGTCCGGCTTCAGAACATGGCGTACGGGTATCGTCAGTCAGCGACCTTGGTCGCCGCTATTGAGCTGGAACTTTTCACCCGGATTTCCGAAGGGGCGCGAACGGCCGATCAGATCGCCGCGAGCCTCGATATCACGCAGGTCAATGCGGAGCGGATGCTGGTGGCGTGCGCGTCGCTGGGACTCGTAGTCAGCGACGGCGCGGGGAACTATTCCAATGCGCCCGACGTCGAGCGTTTTCTGGTCAAGGGGCAGAAGAATTACGCGGGTCCGTGGCTGACCACGATGGGCCGGAGCGATTACGCCGAGTGGAACAAGCTCGCGCAGTTCGTTCGGAAAAAAGATGCGCCCCATGTGCTCGGAACCTATGAGAACTTCACGGTCGAGGACGCCCGCAAGCTCCATCGGGCGACCTTCAGCGTGGGGATGGGCGCGGGACGGCGCTTCTCGCGTCAGGTCGATCTGTCGAAACGCAAATTGATCCTCGATTTGGGCGGCGGCTCCGGATGCTACTGCATCACGGCGGCGGAGAAATACCCGCAGATACGCGGCGTCGTGTTCGACCTGCCGAGCGTGGCGGTGGTCGCGAACGAGTATATCGCGCAGTGTGGATTCTCAGATCGGATCAAAGCCGTCGGAGGCGACTTCACCAAGGACGCGTTTCCCGACGGCGCCGACGTCGTGATCATGGCGAGCAATCTGCCCCAGTACAGTCCCGACATCATCCGGGGCGTCGTGCGCAAGGCGTTTGAGGCGCTGGCGGCGGGTGGCGAGATGCATCTGGTCGGTGAGATGCTGAACAATGACAAGACCGGGCCGATGGGTCCGGCGCTGTGGGCGCTCAACGAGGCGATTTACGGAAGCACCGGAGTTGCGCATTCGGAAGCCGAGGTGGCGGGCTATCTCAAGGATGCGGGATTCGTCGAGGTCAAGGTGAACGAGTTCATTCCGGGCTCGCTGTCGCGCGTGACCGGTACCAAGCCGGCGAGTTGAGAAGAGCGATGTTTCATACGGTCCTGTGCGATCTGCTGGGTATCAAGTACCCGATAATCCAGGGTGCGATGCAGGGTGCGGGCGGCCCGAACCTGGTCGCCGCCGTGAGCGAGGCGGGCGGACTCGGCGTTCTGCCCACCTTCGGCGGCAGCGAGAAGGAGCTGCGCGACGATATCGAACGGACACGCTCTCTCACCTCGCGTCCGTTCGCGGTCAATATCACGCCGATCGGTCGCGCATTTACCCAGTCGCGGGCGGAAGTATGTATCGATATGGGCGTCCCGATCGT
>JBJKQX010000233.1:0-3951 GCA_046704965.1 Binataceae bacterium (SeqCode) | reverse complement strand
ACTCGTTCTGCTCCGGCGTGCGATGCGCGATAGCGTCGGCGTCGTGAACCGCAAGCTTCACCCATAGGCGCGGCCCCAGCCACTCGGGCGGCGGCGCGGGCCATCGCGGCACCACCAGTCCGCAGGCGGCATCGAGTGCGCGACGGTCCATCTCCGTGACAATCCTAAACGCCCAGTCAGGCTCGGCGAGCGCGTCGTCGTCGATGAACAGGATCACGTCGCCCGACGCCTCTTCGACCGCGCGATTTCGGGCAAAGCTCGAACCCAGACGCGGCTCGGCGACGCGGCGAGCGGGAAACGGCGCCTCCTCCGCCAACCGGTCGAAGACCGCGGGCGTCGAATCGGTCGAGCCGTTGTCAATTACCAGGCACTCCGCGTCCCATCCCGGGTCAAGCCTGAGCCCGAACACGCTCGTGAGCGTCTGTCCGAGCGTGGCGGCCCGGTTATGGGTGGGTATGGCTATGGTGAGTTTCGTTGGTCGATCTCCGATGCGAACGAGTCGTCTTCCAGCGCGAGAGGTCGCGTCCTGTCATACGCTCGAGTTCTTCCACGTCGGGTCGGAAAAGCTCGCGCAGTCGCGCGTCAACCTGATCCGTCAGAGGCTCGAACTTCGGCCCACCCGTGAAGCAGAATTTGAACACGCCAAGGCGATCCAGCGTTTGGATGGTCTCGTTGAACTGATGCTCGGTCAGCCACGCGCGAAACCTGCGCGCCTCGCGAGCGAGCCGACGGCTTCGCGGGGCCTCGGATACAACGTTGACACGCTCACTGAGGACGGGCGAGCCGGCGACGGGAATCGGGGCAATTGCGAGGAAGTCCGTTATCCGGTCGAGATAGGCCTGCGGCTCCGCCTCGAGGTCATCGTAAAAGCACACCAAAACGCGGCCCACGCCGAAGCTCTGCTGCCAGTTGCGGATATGGTAGGCGTAGCGGTTCTGATCGCGGATGTCGCGGCGGCGTAACACGGCTTCCTCGAACCCGGTCTTCATCCAGCCGTTGCGATGCATAAAGCGAAAGTATGAATAGGCTCTTTCAACCGGGTCACGCAACGTGACAATTATCCTGCATCCGGGTATGAGCGCCGCGATACGTTCACGCGATTGCTCGAGTGCGAAGTAGGTCGGACACACCTCGCCCATCGGCAGCTCGGGCGGGCACTCGCGGAAATAATCAAGATACCAGTCAATCCCACGCGCATAGTTCTGCTTGAAGAATTCGGTTTCCTTGCGGTGAAGCGGCAGACCGACGTGGCCGCGCAGAACCTGATCGAGCCAGGTGGTTCCGGTGCGCGCCGGCCCCACCGCAATGAAGTCGGGCAGCCGGCGACCTGACAACGGTTGCCGCGCCGGTGCTGACATACTCGCGGAATATTACCGGATTGCATCGCAAATGGAGAGCCGAGGTATCGCCGATGGATCGCCCGCGCGCGGCGAGTTTCCGGGCCACGCTATGCGATTGAGGGGCTACCTTACCCCGTTCAATGCTTCTTCGACGTACCCGTTGCCGGAACGGCTGTCGGCGACGGCGAAGCGGATGGCGATGACAAAGCTGCCGGTTTCGGCAACTTCGGCAGAGGGGCCTTGGACTGCGTAAACACCAGATTGGTCACCTTCACGACCGGTGAGGATTCCCGCTGAATTTTGATAGGCGCGTCGAGCGTGAAGCCGAATTGTCGGGTCTCGCCAGGCACCAGCGGAAGGACAGGTCGCGCGAAATCTATGAACTCGATTGGGTTCGCGATGATGGTGTGTTTCTCGGTGTAAACCACCCTGCGATGCCTGCCTTTGCCCTTGTAGAAGGTGACAGTGCAATCAACTTCGTCAATCGCCCGGTCGCCGGTGTTGCTGACTTTTCCGAACATTCCCGGGACCTGCGACGCCGCCATCCCAACCTTCACATCACTCAGCTTGAGCTTGGGAATGTATGCTTCGGCCACGGTGACCTGACTCTTTATATTTTGTATTTCGCGCAGCTCGCGTCCGTAGAGGAACCTGAGCCCTTCGTTTCCGGTCGCCTGTTCCGTGTCGAGTTCGTCAATCATTTTCTGGTAGAGCGCGATGGCCTTGTCATAGTCGTGTTCATGATAAAGCTTCAGCGCCTCCTGATGCTGTTTGTAGACTTTCTCCTTTTTCGGAAAATCAACCAGGATTCGCCATCCGCGATCTTCTTTGACCAGCACCACGTTGTCGTCGTACGAGATCTTCGGATATTTGCTCTCGCTGAGGCTTCTTTCCGCCAGCGGGTCAGGAACCTTCGTGGTTCCGGCGCTCGCGTCTATGGTTCGTTCCCATCGTGGCAGGTCGGGACGAGTAACCTTGACGGTAACGACCGCTTTTTCGTCACCGATCATTTTCATGCCGTCCACGCGATAATTGCTGACACGCAGGATCTGTCTGAACCATGCACGGCCGACGGGCGCGGCCAGCGGGACCTCGGTCAGGAACTCGTCGAGAGTCCTGGCTTTGCGGTCCTGATGCGAGAGAAGCTTGTAGCAGGCCGGATAGTTATAGAGCTTGAGTTCATCGATATAGGTTTGAGCAGTCGAAGTCGGCTTCGTGCCGCATCCGGAAACGAATGCGGTGAGAACAACGATACTGGCTATTATCAAAGCCGAACGGCCTATCCGGTATGCGCGAGTATCCATCAGTAGTCGGTCCATCTTCCAGAGTTAGGCAAAGCCCCGATTTTAGTTGCAAAGTAATCAAAAACAAGCTCCTCGGGAACGCGCATACATCGCGTGATCACGACGGTGAAGAAAGGAGACTTTTCAGATTTTAGCAGGAATCTGCTTCAACTCGACGATATTACCTTCCGGATCGCGCAGATAGACGGAGAGCCCCTGTCCGTGCGCCCCGTAACGCATCGCGGGTTCGCCGAGGACTTCGACGGAGTTGCGCCTGAGGTATTCCACCACGCCCGCGATATCGTCGGTTTCGATACCCAGACATACGTGATCGACGTTGCGGTTTTTTTCGTCCGGAAGGTTGGTGCCGGCGGGGACGAGATCCACCATGCTTCGCCCCGCGCGAAGCTGAATCAGTCCGATCTGCTCGATACGCCGTTCCTCGGTGAGTCCCAGCACGCGCGTGTAGAAATCCAGCGCCCTGTCCTCATCGCGGCATCTGAGCACCACGTGATCGAGTTCGGCAACCTTGAGCGGTATATCCACGTCAGCCCCTCCCGCCGTGCGCGGCTTCATCGTTCAACCGGAAGTCCGGCGTCGTTCCAATCGAGCATCCCGCCCTTCATGTTCGACACGTGCTCGAAGCCCAGCCCGGTCAGGATTGCGGCGGCAGTGGTCGAACGCTGACCGACCCTGCAAATCGCGATTATGTCGCGATCCTTCACAGCCGACAGCTCTTTGGCCCGTTCGATCAATTCTCCAAGCGGTAGCAGGATAGCCCCTTTGACGTGCCCGAGTTCGCCCGCGAACTCGCTTTGCTCGCGCACGTCGAGCAGCACGGGCGGATCGGGTTTCTTGATCCGCTCAAAGACCTCGGCAGGACTTAGTTGTCTGACCCGGCTGAGCTGCGCGAGGTCGGGAAACGCGATGGTTTCGGCTTCGACTTCGGATTGGTTGGGTTGAAGCGCTTCCTGTATTCCCTGAGGCAACGGCAACCCGAGATTGTTCATCAGCTCGACGTAGCCTTTTCGGGTGCGGCCTGCGATTCGCGGGTTGGAATGCTTCTCGTCGCCTATCGTCGATTGGGTGTGACCCCGATAATCGTGCGCCGGGAAAACCAGCGTCGAATCCGGCAGGGAAAACAGTTTCGTGGTTATCGAGTCGTAGGAGGCTCCGGGATCGCCGCCGGCAAAGTCGGTTCGTCCGGTGCCGTGAATCATCAACACGTCACCGGTCATCACCCGGCCGTCCGCCAGCAGGCTTATCGAATCCGGGGTATGGCCCGGAGTGTGAAACACCTTCATCTCGAGCTCGCCACAGACGAGAGT
>JBJKQX010000232.1:0-5124 GCA_046704965.1 Binataceae bacterium (SeqCode) | reverse complement strand
ACAAGCCCGGAACACCTGGTTCGCGATGCGTACAATGTCACATGCCGACGCGCATCTACATGATCGTCGACGCGCGTAGCGACCATAGCATCCGTATCCCGCGCCCCGAGCAATCGGTGAAACTTGGCGTGCCTAACGGCTGCAACCAATGCCATCGCGACAAATCAGCCGCCTGGGCCGCGCGAGCCGTGGCGAAGTGGTACGGTCACCAGCCGGTCGGATTTCAACATTTCGCCGAGACACTGCATGCGGGCTCAATCGGCGCTCCTGGAGCGATGGAGCAACTCGCCCGACTGGTCGCGGACCGTCAGCAACCGGCGATTGCTCGTGCGAGTGCGCTTGCCCTGATGGCGAGGTACCCTGCATCGGCAACGACGGTCGCGTCAGCGCGAATCGGCATTCGCGACCCTTCGCCGCTGGTCAGACGCGCGGCGGAGCAGGCCCTGGCAAACGCCGACCCTCGCATGCGCGCGAGGATTCTGGTCTCGCTTCTCAGCGACCCCGTGCGCGCGGTGCGACTGCAGGCGGCAGAGGTGCTGGCCAGTGCGCCGCCCGATTTGTTGCCGAGCAGCGCGGTGTCGGCGCTCGCAAAGGCCATCAAGGAATACGTGGCCGCGCAGACGTTAAACGCGGACCGTCCGGAATCTCATCTCGATCTCGCGGCACTGTTCGCAAAGGAACACCGCTTCGCCCAAGCCGCAAGCGAACTCAGAACGGCGCTGTCGCTGGACCCGACATTCGCACCGGCGGCCGTCAACCTCGCCGACCTCGACCGCGAGCTCGGACGCGACGCCGAGGGCGAGCGAGTACTGCGTGCCGCGATTGTGCACTCGCCCAAGGATGCGTCGCTTCAGCATGCGCTCGGACTGCTGCTGGTTCGTCGTGGGCATACGCATGAGGCGCTCACGCACCTCGCGGCGGCCGTTAAGCTCGATCCCGCTAGTGCGCGGTTTACGTACGTGTACGCCGTGGCTCTCTTCGACGGTGGACAGGCGGACAAGGCCATCGAGCTGCTCAAGGTCAATCTCGCGAGACATCCCTACGATCGCAACTCGCTCGCCGCGATAGCGAGTTTTTACCGGAGCCTCGGTGACAGGGGAAAAGCTCTTCGGTACCAAAGGCGCCTGTCCGAGCTTGCATCAAAGAATGCGCCATAGAAGCCCGCGCGAATGAAATGAGTATATGATGCCCAGGCGCGAGCGATTGTCATTGGACTAAGGTCCAACTTGTGGCAGAGCCCGCAGCTGCCGGATGCTGTAATAGGGGTTTTGCTTGAAGAGTCTGACTCATCAAAGCGAGGTTTGAGAGAGCTGACTCAAGTGCGTCCCAGTACTCAGGTATACAACCGACCGGTAGCAGACTTCTCTCTTGTAGGTTGTCCGCACTGCGATTTGCTCCAGCGGCTGCCCGATCTGTCTTCAGGCGCTTCCGCCCGTTGCCCTCGATGGAATGAGGAGTTGTGGCGCCGGCGCGAAGACTCTTTCGACCGTCTGCTGTCGCTGACCATCGGTGCCGCGATCCTCTATTTGATCGCGAATCTGGTTCCGATGCTCGGCCTGACGGTCGTCGGGCGGGAATCTTCAACAACGGTGATCGGTGGCGCCGAACATCTGTGGGTGAACGGGCATCGAATCGTTGCAGCGCTGGTGCTGTTTACCGCGGTTGTCGCGCCGGCCCTGGAAATTGCATTCATGTTTGCGATCGTGATCGCCGGTCGGCGCGAGCGTCCGCCAAGACAACTCGGAACGCTGATTCGCAATTATCGGATGATACGCAACTGGAGCATGATCGAAGTCATGATGCTGGGGGTGCTGGTCGCGCTGGTCAAAATCGCCGATTACGCGACGGTGATTCCAGGTATCGCGTTGTTTGTCCTTGGCGCGCTCGTATTTTTGCTGGCGGCGACGCAGGCAAACTTCGATCCGCGCGAAGTCTGGAACAGGATCGAGTGGGCAGCGACGCCCGACGACGCGCGGTCCAGGGGATGAGTCGTTAAGTCTATGGCAGTAACCGCAATGCAAGCAGGCCTGCAGAGCTGTAACGCCTGCGGATTATTGTCATATCCTCCGGCGGATCAAGACGAGGGGCGGTGTCCGCGCTGTAACGAATCGCTCACTTTCCGCAAGCGCGAGAGCTTTCAGCGCACATGGGCTTTTCTGCTCGGCGCGGCGATTTGCTACATACCCGCAAACGTTCTTCCGGTACTGACTACGATCACTGCAACTGGTACGCAATCCGACACTATTATGCAGGGCGTCGTACTTCTCTGGTCGCCCACAGGTTGGCCGCTTTCGATAGTCGTGCTAATCGCGAGCATCATCATTCCCAGCGCAAAAATCCTTGCGTTGGCTTATTTGCTAATCACTGTGCATCGGGGTTCCGTCAAAAACAACCGTTCGCGCGTCCGGCTGTACCGGGTGGTCGAGTTTATCGGCCGGTGGTCGATGGTTGATGTTTTCGTCGATACGTTCACCGCCGCTTTGATCCAGCTCCAGCCGTTGATGTCAGTCGAAGTGGGCCCGGGTCTGTTTTTCTTTGCAGCGGTGGTCGTGCTGACAATGCTGGCGGCAGAGTCATTCGATCCGCGATTGATTTGGGATGCCGCCAGCGCCGCGGAGGCCGAGTATGCCTGAGCATCCGTCGACTCCGCCGGTCAACGAGTCCCGGGTAATTCCCAAAAGGCAAACCCGTCTCTCGCTGGTTTGGATAATCCCGGCTCTCGCGGTGGTGGTTGCTGCCTGGGTCGCAGTGACCCGGATTATGAGCGAAGGGCCGGAAATCTCGATTCAGTTCAATTCGGCTGAAGGGTTGCAGGCGGGCAAGACCAAGATCCACTACCGTGGTGTTGAGATAGGTACTCTTACGACCATTCGCCTTTCACAGGATCATAAACACGTCATAGGCACTGCCGGAATGGCGCCCGGGACTGAGAATTTCCTTGTTGAGGGTACTCATTTCTGGGTCGTGAGGCCGCGAATCTCCGGTGCCACTGTCAGTGGTCTCGGGACTCTGATTTCGGGTGCGTATATAGGAATGGAGATTGGCCACTCCAAGGTTCCGGAGCGCAAATTCGTGGCGCTCCAAACGCCACCCTTGATAACCGAGGGTGTCCCTGGACGCTTCTTCGCGCTCAAGACTCCGAATCTGGGCTCGCTCGATATTGGCACTCCGGTCTTTTTCCGGCGCCTGCAGGTTGGTGAGGTCGCAGCCTACAAGCTCGATCCGGATGGCAGGCGCTTTACGGTCAAGATCTTCGTGAAGGCGCCCTACGACCAGTTCGTCACTGCCGACACGCGCTTTTGGCAGGCGAGCGGAGTTAACGTTCAACTTTCAGCCAGCGGCATGACAGTCAGGACCCAGTCGCTTCTTTCAATTCTGATCGGCGGTATCGCGTTCGAAACTCCCGCAACAGCGGTTGCCGTACCCGCGGCCGCCGCGAACACCACCTTCGTTTTGTACATCGACCGCGCGCAGGCCTTTGCGCCGAGCCTGCGGCACGCGCAAACCTATCGGCTGGTCTTTGATGAATCCGTTCGCGGCCTCGAACCAGGTGCGCCGGTGGAGTTTCGGGGCGTAAGAATCGGCGAGGTTGTCTCGATTCGCGCGCAGCTCAACGTGAAGACTCTCAAATACTCAGTCCCGGTCACTATCCGTCTGGACGCGCGGCGATTGGGGGTGAGAGTGGTAGGCCTGAAAGCGGGAACAAATCTTCAGGCGATACGCAGACGGATGATTGATTACCTGGTAGCGCACGGAGTACGCGCCCAGTTGCGAACCGGCAACCTGTTGACCGGAGCCGCCTACGTCGCGCTTGATTTCTTTCCCCACCCCACGCCCGCGAAGGTGGATTGGTCGCAGAGCCCTCCAGAGCTGCCAACTATGCCCGGCGCGCTAGAGACGACCAAAATGAGGCTCGCCAGCGTCGCTCAGAAGCTCGACGAAATACCGCTCAAGCAAATCGGTGACAATCTGAATAATGCGCTGATGCAACTGAATTTGACCCTTGCCGGCGCCCGCGGCACGCTCGCAAGCGCCCGAACCACGCTTGGCAATGTTAATGACGTGGTCAAGCCGGATTCGGTTCAGGGACAGCAACTGAGCAATGCTTTGAGCGAGGTGAGCCGCGCCGCCCGGTCGCTGCGCGTGCTTGCTGATTACCTTGAACAGCATCCCGAAGCTCTTGTGCGTGGGAAATCCGGGCGACCAAGATGAGAAGCGGGATTGTACTCCTGGCGTTCGCCGCCGTGGCAATCCTCGCGGGGTGCGGGACTTCCCATCCGCCGCGCTTCTATGACCTGAGCGCCACCGCAACCGCGGGAACACTGCCGGCTACGCCCGTCTCCGTGTTGGTCGGCCCGGTGACCATTCCGGCTTCCGTGGACCAACCCCAATTCGTGGTACGCGCGGCGGCAAATCGCGTCCATGTCGATGAATTCAACCGTTGGGACGCTCCCTTGAATGACAGCATCGCGCGCGTCGTCGCACGCGACCTCAGCATCGAGCTTGGATCTCCCGAAGTCGCGGTTGCGCCGCTGGCCAATTTCAAGGCGTCGTACAGGGTCACGATCGATATCCAGCGTTTCGAATCCGTCAGGGGCGAAGCGGCGCTTATCGAAGCTGTTTGGGCTGTCCGGAATACCGGCACGGGACAAACCAAATCCGGCCGAAACGTCGTCCGCGAGAGTGTGCAGGACAACAGCTTCGCCGCGCTTGCCGCCGCGCACAGTCGCGCGCTTGCCAGGATTAGCGCTGATATCGCTACGGCGATCCGCGCCGAAGCCGAAGAGAGCAGGTAGCGCGGTGGGAGAAAATTCCGTTCCACGCGAGCTTCGTTAGCGCCGACGCCGCAGGCTCACGCGGACCGGAAAGTCAAGCCTCCGCGATTCGGGCTGAGGCCGGCTAGCGCTGGTGACCACAAGGAGTTTGCCGCGTGGCAGCGAACAGCGTCACTTTCGGACGGATGCAGGAATTTCTGCGCTGGCGACTGCGCCGGCGTCGGCACACCGTTCTGCTTGTGGCACTGGTGATGGCGTTCGCCGTGCGACCGCTTATCGGCGACCTCGGATTCGCTCCGATCGGATTCAGTATAGCCTTGATACTGCTGTTGCTGGTGTCCCTCTACAC
>JBJKQX010000231.1:0-4237 GCA_046704965.1 Binataceae bacterium (SeqCode) | reverse complement strand
TGGCGGGCCCATGGCGCTTCGGTCGAATCGGGCGCGATTCGGACGAAAGTGTTGAGCACCTGCGCGTAAAGCGTCAGCAGAGCGAGCGCCGCGATCGGATAGCGGACGAATCGCCACGCGCGGCTACGATGCAGCCAGTCGACGGTCAGACCGCCAAGCAGGGCCGCAGGCAGAATTATCGCGAGTATCCACTGCGGATGACGCGCTGGAGTCCACAGGTAGAACGCGGCGCCCGCGGCGGTCCATAGCAAAGCCACCACCGCAAGTCTGGAACGCAGCCGGTAGGCGGCCAACGCGAAAAATCCCGCGATCGCCATGATGGCGATGAAGAACTCGTAGAACGCGAACTCGGGAAGATAGAAAGCGATACCCGGCAGGAATCCGGGCGTGGGCCCTGACGCCCAGCTTGCGCGTGCCTGCGTCGCGACCGCCCGCGCGAAAGACTCCCGGAAGAAATCCGTCTCGAACGTGAAATAGAGTACGGCCGCAACCACGACTCCCACAATCACGAACCCGCGCCATCGCTCCAACCACACTCTGAGCCTGACGCCTGCTTCGTCGGTCCGAAACGCCTGCCAGATTCCGAGGATTATGAGGATGACCGCGAGAGCCGCCGCAGTCGGGATGGAAACCGGGTCGGCCGAAAGCGCCAGCGCCACCACCAGCGCAAGCACCACCACCTTGCGGCTTCCGGGTTTGCGCATCGTCCAGTAGAGCAGCGCGATAGCCAGGACCGTGAGCGCAAGCGCCGGCATCAGCGTGGAATCCCATCGCGAGTAGTATGTGAAGGTCGGAGAGAGCGTAAGAAGGGCTGCAAACCCGAGCGCCCCGGCACGCCCCAACTCCCGGCGCATCGCAAACGCCGCGCCCACCAGAACCAGGCCGAACAGCGCGCCCGGAAGCCTTGCGAAAAAGTCTCCCGCGCCGGCGGCCGAGAACAGCGCCGACTGCAAAGCGATAAACCAGTTGCCGCTCAGGACCGGATGAGCCCCCAATGCCGCCAGCGCATTACCCGCTTCCGTCGGCGCAAGGGGCCGCGCGCCCAAATCGACGAGTCTGCTCGCCGCCGCCCATCCAAACACCAGGAACCATCCGAGATGCTCCGCCGTAAGCACGTAGAGCGGATGCTCCAGTCGCTCGGCGCTCAGGTCGCGGTTCGACGCGGGCTTCGACTCCTGCTCGGTCGGCTCGACCTCGGTCTTGGCTTCGGTTTCGGCCCCCAGATGCCACTCACCCGATTCACCATTGGTTCGTTGCGACATTACCGAAAGCCGTATTGAGCGATAGACCTGTTGTCAATGTATTGGTCATGATTACCAAGATCATTTTAGCTTCGAGCGTGCGCAGCTATTCTGGTAATTCCGGTCGCAAACGATGGCGCAAAGGGCACTCAGCGGACGCAGAATCATCGGCGGGATGCTATCCTTCCTGGCGCTTGCAGCGCTGATCGCGCTGTTCTTCGCATTCCGCTCCCAGGTCGAGCATTTCTACGTACCGCACCTCGCAGTCTCGGTGCGTCACCTGCCCTATTATGCCTTTTGTTCCTTCTATCGGATGCTCGCGGCCTACATTCTCGCGCTTACCTTCTCGCTGGTCTACGGACTGTTGGCGGCAAGAGGAGGAATGTGGGAGCGGGTGATGATTCCTGCCGTCGATATCGCCCAGTCGGTGCCCGTGATCGGTTTCTTTCCCGCCGCGATTTATTTCTTTATCGCGCTTGCCCATGGAAGCCGATTCGGGGTCGAGATGGCCGCGATATTCCTGATTTTCACAAGTCAGGCCTGGAATATCACGCTCGGCGTTTTCGAGTCCGTCAAAACCATACCGTCGGATTCACTTGAGGCAATGAACGCCTTCGGCGTGAGTCGATGGCTCAAGCTGAAACGCCTGCTGCTGCCCGCATGCGTGCCGAAGCTGGTCTACAACTCCATCCTGTCGTGGGTCGGCGGATGGTACTTCCTGATAGCCTGCGAAATCATCACGGTCGGCCCCGCCCACTATCAACTGCCCGGATTGGGAAGTTTCCTGTGGGAAGCCACGACCAAAGGTCAGTGGTCGGAAGTCGTCGCGGGACTTCTGGTCCTGCTCGCGATTATCGTGGCGATGGACGCGATCGTATGGCAGCCGCTTTCGGTATGGGCCGAGAAGTTCCGTTACGAGTTTGCTGCCGCGCCGCCACAGGCAAACCGCTCGCTGGGAATGCTCGGCGTGGTCGGAGTGGTGGGCCCGTTCATGACGCGCATGGCGCGGTCCGTGGTGGTTCATCCCCTGATGGTCACGGCGCAGTCGCTTGCCGCGCGAGTCCCCACTTATTCTCTCCGCCAGCATCCCGCGACCGCGCGCCTGCTCCGATGGGTCCGTGTCGCGGCCACGGCCAGCATTATTGCCGTGTTCGCCTATGCGATCGCCGCCGGTATGACAGCCTTGGTGGAGGCATTGAGTCAGCCGTGGCCCGCGCAGGTAAGGCTTATACCAGACGCAACCCTGCGTTCGTTGCTGCGAATCATCGTGGCCTACCTGTTGTCGCTGGCATGGACGGTTCCATGCGCGCTGGCAGCGGCCGAGAGCCCACGCTTCAAGCGCTTTGTCGCACCGGCGGCCGAAATCGTCGGCTCGATGCCCGCGACGGCGCTGTTCCCCTTGATAGTCGTCTTCGTTATCAAGGTCACCGGGGAAATGAATCTTGCCTCGATTCTGCTGATACTGACCGGGATGCAGTGGTATCTGCTGTTCAACCTGCTCGCCGGGGTCAACCAGATACCCGAAGACCTTAAGGAGGCGGCACGCGCGTTCGGGCTGTCGCGATGGCAGAGGTGGCGCAAGCTGACCTTGCCTGCGATGATGCCGTCGCTTATAACCGGCAGTCTCACCGCTTGGGGCGGGGGATGGAACGCGCTGATACTTTCGGAGTACATCGTCTACCAGGGGCATACCTACAAGGTGGCTGGTCTTGGAGCATTGCTGGACGAGGCGACCTATCTGGCCGGCAACAGCGTGATGATACTGCTGAGCCTGCTCTCGATGGTGGCCGTGGTATTAGTGTTGAACCGGATTTTCTGGCGCCCACTCTATGACATCGCCGCGGAACGCTATCGGCTCGATTATTGAGGATTAGGGCCTTGAACGGAGCAGAACCACCACCATGCCGCTTCTGGAACTCAAGCACATCTCAAAAAGTTTCGCGCACGCCAAGGGCATTCTGCCGGTGCTCGATGACATATCGTTCCCGGTCGAAGAAGGGGAATTCATCGCGATTGTGGGGCCATCGGGATGCGGAAAATCGACGCTGCTCAGGATAATCAACGGAATCGTGCCGGCTACGTCGGGACAGGTGCTTTATCAGGGCCGCCAGGTCGACGGGATCAACCTGGAATGCGCGCTCGTGTTCCAGTCCTTCGCCCTGATGCCGTGGCTGACGGTAAAGGCAAATGTCGAAATGGGATTGGAGGCCCGCCGCGTGAGTGTCCAGGAACGCGAGAAGGTCGCGAGCTTCTATATCGACAAGGTCGGTCTGGACGGCTTCGAAGAAGCCTATCCACGGGAGCTGTCAGGCGGCATGAAACAGCGCGTCGGGCTTGCCCGTGCGCTTGCGGTCGAGCCCAGGGTGCTGCTGATGGACGAGCCATTCTCAGCTCTCGACGCCCTGACCGCGATCACGTTGCGCGAAGAACTGCTCGACATCTGGCAAAGCCGTGATATGTCGGTGCATACAATCGTGATGGTGACGCACATTATAGAAGAAGCGGTCGAACTGGCGGATCGGATTCTGGTCCTTTCCTCGCATCCGGGACGCCTGACCGCCGACCTCCGGGTAGACCTTTCTCGTCCGCGTGATCGCCGTACCGAAAGTTTTAACGCCCTCACCGACAAGGTCTTCTCGCTTATCGAGGAGCGAGCCTGATGCCGGCCGAAACCATTAACCCGATTCCGGATTGCCAACTCACGTGGGTATTTGGACTGCTTGAAACGCTGGAAGACCGCGGTGGACGCGAGGACGGCTACAAGATAGCGCGCGACCTGAACTTCAAATTCTCCGACCTGCTCAAGGTCATGAAGGCAGCGGAAATCCTCGGCTTCGTCTCAACTCCGGCCGGTGACGTGGTGCTCGAATCGCTGGGCAAACGGTTCCTCGAAAGCGACGTCAACGAGCGCAAGCTAATGGTTCGGGAACAGCTCAAGAAACACGGCCTGTTCAGCTACTTTGTTCGTCTGCTGCGGACGCAGGAAGAATCCACGC
>JBJKQX010000230.1:0-3736 GCA_046704965.1 Binataceae bacterium (SeqCode) | reverse complement strand
CGCGGGGCGCAGGTTTTGGGGTGGCGCGAATCTTGAGCCCGGCGAGTCGGACGACTCGCGCGACGCGGCGGACGTGCTGGATACTCACTACCATCCTTTTCTTCGCCGCTTGCGCGAACTCCCGATGCCGTTGGTCACGGCGGTCAACGGGGCCGCCGTCGGTGGGGGCATGAGTTTCGCTCTGATGGGTGATCTGGTCCTGTGCGCGCGCTCGTCGTATTTCATTCAGGCGTTTCGTCGTATCGGTCTTGTTCCCGACTGCGGTTCGACCTGGCTTTTGCCGCGGCTGATTGGAAGGGCGCGCGCGATGGAGCTTTCGCTGACGGGCGAGAAGCTGCCCGCGGAAATAGCGCTCGAATGGGGATTGGTCAACCGGGTTTTCGACGATGCGGAGCTGATGGACAGGGCAAAGGAGATGGCGCTCGATCTGGCCAGCGGTCCTACGGTGGCGCTTGGTCTCATCCGGCGGCTTTACTGGGAGAGTCCTCACAACAGCTACGAGCAGCAGATCGACGCTGAACGGCGGGCGCAGCGAGTCGCGGGCAGTTCAAGCGATTTTCAGGAGGGCGTGCGCGCGTTCCTGGAGAAGCGACCGGCAAAATTCACCGGCCAATAAGTGTCCGTGTGCGTCGCGACGGATTTGGCGCGTCGCGTCTGCCGCGCCGATTCGCAACAGCTCCCGGTCGCCCTTCGCCGACTGCGCTGGGCAGCGGCAGGTCTCAAAGAAAATGGGGCACCCCTTAAAAAAAACGGACGCGCGGGAATCCCGCGCGTCCGCTATTTGATGGACAACTGGTTTGTGCGTCATTGCAGCGGATAGAAAACCACCGCGTTCCCGGCGTTGCTGCACGCAGCCGTCGTTCCCGTTACTCCATAGGACGATCCGCAGTTCGAGGTTGTCGGAAGGGCCGCGCTGATAGTGGTTGGATCCGATGCAAACTGCGCCAAGTCGATCTGCGCGAGGAAGCCGTCGTAGGACACCACGTAGGCCTTGTTGGTCTTGGGGTTAATCGCCTCCAGGTAAGGACCAGCAAGAGGACCCCAGCTGTTTGCGGCAGGATCGTTCGGCATCGTGGTCGTCTGCGCCGATACCATCGAACCGGTCAACTGTGTAACCGGCGCACTCGGCAACGAGAGCAGCGCCATGTCGGCGGTACCGTCACCGGTCAGCAGCGCCTGATGGGTCGTGGTGTTGACGGCGCCGCCCTCAAGACCGGTGGCAAGACCCGAAACGACGGTCGAATTCGGCGTAGTACCCGCTTCGGTAAAAGTGCACGGCGTGCCGCTGGTCGAGTAGGCTCCGCCATTCAGGATGAGGACGGTTGCGGTTCCATCTTCAATCGACACGACCACGTTATGGGTCGTCGGATCGATGACGGCGCTGTCGTTATCGCCCGGAAGGTTGGAATCGCTGAGTACGCAGGCGTTGCCCTGAACACCGTCGAAAATGCCAATCTGTCCGATGGCATCGTCATCGCTCGCATCGACAGTCAGCGCAGTGCTGTACTCGGTTGACGTGAACTCGGGATAATTTGCCGGCGCGCTACCCTGAAAAGCATTCGCCTTCAGGTCGAACAACGCGAATCCGGTGGCCGAATTTCCCGACGAACAGGTGCCAGTATCGCACATCGACAATATCGCGAAATCGCGATTCGACTTTCCGTACAACTTGCCCGATGACAGCCCAATCGATCCGTAGTAGCCGGCCTGAGAGCCGCTCGGATACTGCACCGGTGAGCCTTTCGCCATCTTGAAGGTGCTGGCGTTGAAGAGATAGACGTAGCCGCTGTCAGTTACGATCACGACCTTGTTCAGGAGCCCGTCATAGGAAGTGGCCGTCGGATAACCGGGCTGAGTGAGAGTGATCTGCTTCTTCAGCGGGTTGGTCGTGTTGGGATCGGCATTAAGATTTATGATGTCGATAACGCCGTTGCCGCTGCCGTTTGTACCGTTCGGTACCCATGCCAGATTCTTTACGATTGCAATCGTGGATCCGGGAAGACTCGTAGCCCCCTTTGGGCCGCCGCCGTTACCACCGCCGCTGCTTCCTCCGCATCCCGCAATTGCCACCGCCATACCTATCGCCGCGACCAGCGCGACAGCCCTTCCGAAGCTCCGTCCTTCGCCTCGGCGAAGGTCACGACTACACAAGCAAGCCATCCTTCAATCCTCCTCCCTGCGTCGTACCGTTGCTGATTAGGAATGCGAAAACTGAATTCCCTTGTACAAAGACGTCTTCTTTTAGTTTATGTCGCCATACCAATCAAGGTTTAGGTCCAGGCCTCTAAAAACTCTCCAAGTTATGCTAGTTAATGATTAAATATTGCTATAACTATCTATAATTATTAACGCATGATTCAAAGAAGCAGGTGAGTCTGTTAAGGGTTGCTTAAAATCTGAATTCAATTGGTCGATCGCCCTGCGGGGGCGTAAAGGGAGATATTAGCGACGGAGACTCTGAGGGACGGCCATCGCATTAGCGCAAGGACAGGTACCAATGGGAGAGGACAAAAAAGATAAAATTGCTGGCGCCAGCGAGGAATGGCTCGGCAAGGTGGTCGAGCAAACGATTGAGCCGGACTTGCCGATTGTCGACCCGCATCACCATCTATGGGACCATCCCGGCAGCCGCTACATGCTGGATGAAATTCTGCACGACACCGGCTCGGGTCATCGGGTACTCGCGACCGTTTTCGTCGAATGCTTTTCGATGTATCGCGCCGACGGCCCCGAACCGATGAAGCCGGTCGGCGAGACCGAATTCGTCAACGGCATCGCCGCCCAAAGCGCGAGCGGACAATATGGCGAGACACGGGTTGCGGCCGGAATAGTGGGGTACGCCGATTTAACGCTTGGCGCCGCGGTCGAGTCGGTACTGCAGGCGCATATCGCAGCCGCGCCTGCACGCTTTCGCGGCATCCGTCATGCCGCAGGCTTCGATCCGCATCCCGATGTCAGAAATTCGCATACCAATCCGCCCGCCGATTTGTACCAACTGGCGAGTTTTCGCGAGGGCTTTGCAAAACTGAGTAAATGCGGACTCAGTTTCGACGCATGGCAATACCATCCGCAGATTCCCGCGCTGACCGAACTCGCCAGAGCGTTCCCGGAAACTACAATCATCTTCAATCATCTGGGCGGACCACTGGGTATCGGTCCGTACGAGAGTCGGCGCGCGGAGATTTTCGCCCAATGGAAGGTCGACGTCGCGGAACTCGCGCGATGCCCCAATGTTGTCGTCAAGTTGGGTGGTATCAACATGGCCGTGAATGGGTTCGGATGGCATCGCAGGCCCGCGCCGCCGACCTCAGATGAACTGGTCGCGGCAACGCGCGATTACTATCTCCATGCGATCGACCGTTTCGGTCCCGCCCGATGCATGTTCGAGAGCAACTTTCCGGTCGACAGAATCTCGTGTTCGTATCTGGTGCTCTGGAACTCCTTCAAGAAGATCGCCGACGGTTTCAGCGAGAGCGAAAAGGCAAGCCTGTTCCATCGGACGGCCGCGGAAACCTATCGTCTGAATCTTGCGGCGGTCTGATCTGAATATCGACGGAGTTGCACACTTCGAGTTGAATCCCAGACCTCAGCGCGGCGGGAAAAACGCTCCCGCCCTGGTCTGCCGACACAAGAAAACACCCGATCCCGCATGTAACGCGGGACCGGGTGTTATTTTATCGCGACAGTATCACCGGCGTGCCGATAGTCATCCGGGAATGGCTCGACAGGCCGGCGC
>JBJKQX010000229.1:0-8797 GCA_046704965.1 Binataceae bacterium (SeqCode) | reverse complement strand
TATCAAGGGTGGATCGTCCAATTCGGTCCCGTATATCGGGGACTTGTTTCCCAATGTGACCGGCCTTGGCGGCGGCACCGAGTTTCTGAGCGAAGTAGTTGCCTCGTACGATACGCGCAATTCAGTGGACATACCGACTTCGGGCACGCTGGCGCGGGTATGGGCCGGAGCCGCGGACCGCAGTCTCGGCAGTTCTTACTCCTATTCCCGGTTCGGGGGCGAAGTGCGCCATTACTTCCCGTTCGGGGAACGCTTCAATCTGGCCACGCGCGGCTATGTGAACGTGACACCCTCCGGCAACGCGGCACCGTTCTGGTCGCTTTCGAGCCTGGGCGGCGACCACGACGCGTTTTTCACGATGCAGGAGACATTTCGCGGCTACGGTACCGACCGCTTCATGGACAACAACCTGATGGTGTTCAATACGGAGCTCCGGACGAACATCTACACCATTGACTTGTTCAAGACGCGTGCGACCTTCCAACCCGCTCCGTTTCTCGGGGCGGGACGGGTATGGCATTCGCTTTCCGATAACCCGTTTTGTCGCTTTCACCTGGTGGGCGGGATGGCGTTCCGGGCCGTCATCAAGCCGTTCGTGGTCGGTTACGTGGACGTCGGCAGCGGCGGGCACGGTATCGCCGTGTTCTCGGGCATCAACTATCCGTTCTAGTCCGTTCCAGTATGTTCCTTGCGGCGATAATCGTTGCCGCGATGGGCGCGTGCTCGTGCGAGAGGTTTTTTGACTGCGTCGCAAACCGGGTGATATAAATCTAAGTGTTGGCTGGGGGTGCGTCAGCAGGCGCTGAGATCTTCTTCGGGAGAGACCCCTTGAACCTGATCCGGGTAGTGCCGGCGTAGGGAAGCCGAGTATTTCCGGCAAAAGAAAGGCATGGATATCTCGCGCGTGCCTTGAGCCGCTTCCCGGGAGAGCAGGGGAGCGGCTTTTTAGATGCCCTCGAAAATGACCGAAAATTCTCCGTCCATCGAGATCCAGCTCAACGGTGAACCCTACCATCTTGAGGGCGACGCGTGTCTGACCGCGCTTATCGAAAAACTCAACATGAAGCGCGGCCGGGTCGCCGTCGAACTCAACGGCGAGGTGGTGCCCAAGGCCGAGCACGCGAACGTCGTGCTGAGGGCGGGCGATCGCCTTGAAATAATCAACTTTGTCGGAGGAGGTTGAGCCGGGCGCGCGTCCGGTTCCAAAAACTAAAATGCAGGACACTCCTTTAAGGATCGGCGGTCGCGATTTCAGGTCACGGCTGATCGTCGGCACCGGCAAATACAAGGATTTCGCTGAAACCCGCAAAGCGGTCGAGGAAAGCGGTGCCGAGATAGTCACGGTTGCGGTGCGCCGCGTGAATATCACGGACCGCGACAAGGAAAACCTGCTCGATTTTCTCGATCCCGCCCGCTTCCAGATCCTGCCGAATACAGCCGGATGCTACACCGCCGAGGAAGCCATCAGGACCTGTCGCCTTGCGCGAGAGGTCGGCGTTGGCGAGATGGTCAAGCTCGAGATTATCGGCGACCCGAAGACGCTCTTTCCCGACGTTCCGGCGACTATCGAAGCCGCCAAGGTTCTGGTGAAGGAGGGCTTCGTCGTGTTGCCCTACGTCACCGACGACCCGGTCACCTGCAAGAAGCTGGAAGAGATCGGATGCGCCGCGGTGATGCCGCTGGCGGCGCCGATCGGCTCGGGTCTGGGAATTCGCAATCCGTTCAACATTCGAATCATCGTCGAGCAGGCCAAGGTGCCGGTTATCGTCGACGCGGGCGTCGGAACGGCCTCGGACGCAGCGGTCGTGATGGAACTCGGATGCGACGGCGTGCTGATGAACACGGCGATCGCTGGTGCAAAGGACCCTCTCGCGATGGCGCGCGCGATGAAGCTGGGGATCGAAGCCGGGCGTCTCGCGTACCTGGCGGGACGAATCGAGCGAAAGCTCTACGCCACCGCGTCGAGCCCGCTCACCGGGCTTATCGGCTAGCCGCGCACGGAGCGTGATTACGCGACCGATCGGCTTTTCGCTCTATCTCATCACCGACCGGAAGCTTGCCAAAAGCGGCGGCATAACGGACGCGTGCGAAGCCGCGCTCGCCGCCGCGCGTGAGGCGGCGCCTGAACTTGGCCTCGCCGTGCAGATGAGGGAAAAGGATCTCACGGGACGCGAACTTTACGCTCTTGGGTGCGAGCTTCGCGCCGTATGCTCAAAGCGCGGCGCGCTTCTGATGGTGAACGACCGTATCGACGTGGCGCTTGCGTGCGAAGCCGACGGAGTACATCTCCCCGCCGACTCGTTTTCGCCCGCTGAAGCGCGTCGTCTGCTTGGTCCCTCCAAACTTATCGGCGTTTCGACACACAGCGTTTCCGATCTTGAACGGGCCGGGCGCGATGGCGCCGACTTCGCCGTTTACGGCCCCGTGTACAGCCCGATTTCAAAGACCGGATACGGCAAACCGTGCGGACCCGAAGGATTGGCCGAGGCGTGTCGCGCATCGACGCTTCCGGTATTCGCGCTCGGCGGCATCACGGCCGAACGAATCGATGAGCTTCGCGCGACTGGCGCCTCGGGCGTCGCCCTTATCGGAGCGGTCTTCGGCGCGGAGTCCCCGGCTGCGGCTGCGCGTTCGCTGGCCGAGGCGATTCGCACCAATCTCTAAGGCGAGGCGAATCGCGCACGTGAAGGGGCAGGGTGCATTGGTGCGAGCGCCATCGCACTGTCTCACACGTCGAAGATAATCCGCGCGCGCCATCCGGCGTCCGTTCGTTCGACTTTCAGCTCGTGATAGGTGACCGCCTTTATTTCGGTGAGGAACTGATGGCGCTGGGGGTCGAAGCGTTCGCCGCGAAGGGTCAGCGCGATGCCCCCGGGGATCTCTGCGGCGTGCGTCTCGCACCAGATGAAGCCGTCGGCCAGAAACACGTTCAGCACCGCGGACAGTACGTCGTGCATCAGGTCGTCGTCATTCCCGGCACTGGTCTCGACCGTCCGGCTTTCGTTTGGCGCGATTCCGTCCGGCGCGACCATCAGACGACCGAGCGCGAGTGCGGCGCGCGCGAACAGCCCTGTGCGATCGGGCGCCTCGACCTCGATTCCGATATCGCCGGTATGCTCGAACTCGCGAAACAGGTCGCGGTCGCTCAAGATGTTCGCTCCTTGCCCTTTGCGGCGCGTTTGCCCGCGGCGCGGCGAGCGCGGTTCAGAAATGATCGGGTTCGTGCTCGCGCCGGTTGTCGCGCTCCAACTGGACCGTCATGTGCCGGATGTTGAACTTGTCGCCGAGAAGGCGATGCATGTCGGAGAGGACGCGGTCCTGATCGGTTTCGGATGCGACCACCGCGTGCGCGGAAAGCGCGATTTCGCGCGTGGTCAGGCACCATACGTGAAGGTCATGCACCTCGCGCGTGCCCTGGATTGCGAGCATATCGCTGCGAAGCTGGTCGAGATCGATTTGCGACGGCACGGATTCCATCAGGATGTCCACGCCGTCTCTGACCAGTCCCCACGAGCTGTAAAGCACCAGGAATCCGATCCCGATACTGGCGATTGGGTCGGCCTGCCACCATCCGGTGAACTGGATTATCAGGGCTGAAATCAGGACGCCGGCCGCGCCCATCAGGTCCGAAACGACATGCAGAAAGACCGCCCGCACAGCCATCCCGCGCGGTGCTCCTTCGCCGTGCTGATGGGTCATCCAGGCGGAGAACGAGTTTACAAGCAGCCCGCCCGCCGCGATTATCATGACCGGAATCGCGTGCACGTGCTCGGGCGTGCCGAGACGCTCGGCAGCCTCGATCCAGATGAAGACCACCAGCAGCCACAGGAATAGTCCGTTGGCGAGCGCGCCCAGAATCTCCGCGCGCAAATATCCGTAGGTTTTTCCCGCCGTGGCCGGACGCGTCGCAATCCAGAGCGCAAACAGACTCAGGCCGAGCGCGGCCATGTCGGTCAACAGATGCACCGCGTCGGACATCAGTGCGAGGCTGTTGGCGTAGTACCCACCCACGAACTCGGTCGCGCAGTAAAGTCCCGTAACCGCCAGCACGACGAGCAGGCGACGGCGGTCGGACGCTATAGCGCCCGTCGAGTTTTCAGCGACGTCCATGCTCGTGTCTAGCGTCCGTGTTCATCGAAGTGCCGCGCCATCGTGGCGGTTATCGGGCGCACCAGAGAGCGGAAACGAACTCCGATCAGTCGTAGGTAAGCAGCGAAGTCACGTTCACCTGGTCAAGCCGGGCACGACCGCCAAGCGCGGCAAGTTCCACTGCGAACGCGCATCCGACGACCTGTCCCCCCAGACGGTGGACCAGCCGCACCGCGGCCTCGGCCGTTCCTCCAGTCGCAAGCAGGTCATCGACGATGAGCACGCGCGCCTGGGACGCGAGACCGTCCTGATGCATCTGGAGCTCGGCACGGCCGTACTCAAGATCGTACGCTTCCTCGATCGTCTGATAGGGCAGCTTTCCGGGTTTGCGAGCGATTGCCAGGCCAACCCCGAGCCGGTAAGCAACCGGAGCCCCGATTATGAATCCGCGCGATTCGATTCCGAGCACGACATCCACTGAGCCGAGATGAGGCTCGGCCATCTGGTCGACCACCGCGGCCAGCCCGCGCGCGTTTCCGATAAGCGGTGTGATATCGCGGAAGATGATCCCGGGTTGCGGGAAGTCGGGGATGTTGCGAATGAGTTTCTTGAGTTCGTCCGTAGTCATCGAGTTTTTTCCTGCTGCACCGGTCGCTCATGGGCGCGGCGAGTTTGGGTACCCGGCGCCTGCAGCCTCAAGCGGGCTGCCAAAACCTGTCCGCCGGAACGTATCAGAATACTAGCCGCCCGCGTTTCGGGCAAAGCGTATGCCGTCCGTAACTGCCGGTGACGGCAGGTAGGCGAGCGGGTTGCGCGCCATATCGTTATGGCGCACCTCGAAATGCAGGTTGGGGCCGGTCACTCTTCCGCTGCGGCCAAGTTCCCCGATTACCTGTCCGCTTTTCACGTATTGGCCCCGATGCACGAAATTCACATGATCGTGGGCGTATACAGTTGCGTAATGGTGATGGTGCCTGATGATAACGACTCTTCCATAACCGTGCAGCCGTCCGGCGAAAATCACCACTCCGGCTGCGGCCGCATGAACCGGGGTCCCCACCGGTGCTGCGATATCCACGCCGTCATGCATCGTTCCGTCGCGAATCCCGAAGCCCGAAGAAATTACTCCGTGCGCGATAGGCCATTGAAAATGCGGCGCGTCGGGATCGTTCGCGTGCTCCGGAATCTGCAAGAGCGACGATGACGCATAGGACGATGACGCGTAACCGCTGCGCTGCGGGATGCCGAGCACGGTGCCGACCTGGAGCATCCGTGGGTTGGTTATCCCGTTGAGCGCCATCAGGCTGTGAACGCTCACGTGGAAATGCATCGCGATGGCGGAGAGGGTGTCGCCGGGCCGCACGGTGTACGAATTTCCCTGTCCGACTATAGCGTGCGCCCGACGGGCAGGATTTCTCGAAGAACATCCCGCGGCCAGCAACGCTCCCAACATGAGCGCCGCAAGCGCCAGGTGCAAACCTCTCCTTGTCCTCGTATCCCCTTCCACCACCAACCACCGTCGTCGGGAGAAGCGAGCCGCTTCGGCTCACTCCCGCGGAGAGCGTTCAGTCAGTGAATCCGTGCCTGCCGGTCATCCGAACGAACCGGCAATCTCCGAAATATTTCTCCTGCCAGTGACCGTTTACGCGCTCGATGCGCACCAGGGTCTGCAACTCTTCCTCGCCGATCGGCGCGATCATCCGGCCCTCGGGCCCCAGCTGGCTTAGCAGCGCAAGCGGAACGCCGGGCATCGCAGCGGTTACAACTATGGCGTCGAACGGCGCCTCCTCGGGCCATCCGAGCGATCCATCTCCGAGCGACAGATGAACGTTTTCAATGCCGATTCCGCGCAGAATGATCTCCGCGCGGTCGTGAAGATGCTTGATGCACTCGACGGAATAAACGTCGGCGGCGAGGTATGACATCACGGCTGACTGGTAGCCGCTGCCGGTGCCTATTTCGAGCACCTTTTCGTTTCCGGTAAACGCGGCAGCCTCGCAGATGAGCGCCACCATGTAAGGTTGCGAGATGGTCTGTGACTCGCCGATCGGCAACGGACCGTCGTCGTAGGCGTGCTCGGCGAGTTCAGTCGGGATGAAGCGCTCGCGGTCTATCTCGCGCATCGCGGCAAGCACGCGGCGGTCCTTGATTCCGCGACGCTCAAGTTGCTCGACGACCATTCGCTCGCGAGCTTTTTCCAACGTGGCGCTCATAAGTCAAACTATATTATAGCTGTCGCGAAACGTATGTTGTAGGCGGGTCGAGGCGGGGCGAAAACGTGAAAAGTTCCGGCAGGATTCCGCGGAGGCGCTTTGCCCGCCTTGTTGCGGTGAACATGGGAGCTTCATTTCTCCCGGCGTCACGACCGGTGGTTCGGCTTCGGGCCGGGAGTTGATATCGCGATGAAACATGCGACCCAGGTAAAACTTGTACGCGAGGCTCTGACGGCGATTGAGCGCGGCTCGCCGCCGATGGCCGAAACGTTTACCAAAAACCACGCCCGCGTTTACGTCGAACGGGAGCGCGACGCCAAGGAGCGTGCGGTCCTGTTCCACAACCATCCGATCGTGACGGCCTTCACTAGCCAGCTTCGCAAGCCGGGCGATTACGTTGCTGACGATTTGTCTCCCGTGCCGACGCTGGTGGTGCGCAACACGGACGGCGAACTGCGTGCCTATGCCAACATCTGTCGCCATCGGGGGTCGCGGCTGGTCGAGGGCGCCGGACAGGGCGCGGCGCGCTTCACCTGTCCGTATCACGCATGGTCTTACGATACCGACGGACGGCTTCGCACCATCCCGGACGAATATGGATTCGCCGGACTCGATCGCGGCCAGTGCTCGCTGCTGCCGTTTCCGGTCGAGGAAAAATACGGCCTGGGTTGGGTTTTGCCGCAGCCGGGCGGCGAGCGGTTTGGTATCGACGGCTATCTCGACGGTCTTGCCGAGGATCTCAAATCGTACCGGTTCGACTCGTTCAGGCTTCATTCGCGGCGCGTGCTTCGTAGAGCGATGAACTGGAAGCTCGTGAGCGACACGTTCTGGGAGGCCTACCACATCAAGGTGCTTCACCGGACGACGATAGCGCCGCTCTTTGTTCGAAATCTCGCGCTGTTTCATCCGTTTGGCCGAAACCATCGGCTGGTCGGCATACGCAACTCCATCGAGGAGCTTCGCGGGCAGCCCGAGAAGAAGTGGGACCTGCTGCCGCACGCCACCATCCTGATGAATCTCTTTCCCAACACGATTGCCGTCATGCAGAGCGATCATCTGGAGATTTACCGCGTCTTTCCCACGCGGGGCCGGACGGACGAGTCGATTACCGAAGTGAACATACTGGTGCCGGCGGATGACGAGAAGTCAGCGCAGGCGGACAAGCGCTGGAATCGGGTGATGGAGTTGCTGGTGGGAGTGATCGAGCAGGACTTCGAGGTGGGTGAGAAGATCCAGCAGAATTTCGCGTCGGGCATAATCGACAAGGTTACCTACGGGCGCTTCGAACCCGCGCTCGAGCATTTCCATCGCTCGATTCGCGATGCCTTGAAAGAGACCGCGCCCCGGTAGAGCGGCAAAAAGATCGCGGGGGCTCGATGGCCTGCCGTGTCAACCGATCGGTTGGTTTGTGCAAGGCGCCCGATTTGTGATAGCGGCTTTGATGGGTGGCGCGTTTGGATACACCTTTACGAAACGCGCGGGGACAGAATCTCAATGGCAGAGAAAACTTCCGGCTGGCGTGAGGAAGCCGTCGCCGTCGGCGGCACAAAACTCTCTATCGCAAGTGGCGGCAGCGGAAAGCCGCTTCTTATACTGCACGAGGAACTCGGATTTCCCGGATGGCTCAAGTGGAATGCGGAGCTGGCGAAAAGCCACACGCTCCTCGTTCCAATGCATCCGGGGTTCGGCCGAACCGACAAGGTTGCGTGGATATCGAACGTGCGCGACCTTGCTGGTTTCTACGCGCGATATCTGCGCGAACAGAAACTGGCACCGATCGACGTCGTCGGGGTGTCCTTCGGCGGATGGATTGCGGCGGAGATGGCCGCGGGTGACCCGAAGCTGTTCGGGAAGATGGTTCTGGTTGCACCGACGGGTATCCGTCCGCCGAGCGGTGAGCTTCGCGACATGTTCGTGACGCCCGCGCGCGGGTACCTCGACGCGAGCGTGCTCGACCGGCAGGCGAGCGCGGAGTTCGGCGCGCTTTTCGGCGGTGAGGAAACGCCAGAACAGTTCGAGGCGTTCGAGGACGCCCGGAGCGAGATGGCTCGACTTGCCTGGCAACCCTACATGCACAACCCGAGTCTTCCTCATCTGCTTGAGGGCGTGAGCGGACTTCCGACACTGGTCATATGCGGGCGTGAGGACGCGGTGGTCCCACTGTCGGCCAATGAAGCTTACAACCGGGCCATCAAGGATTCGCGTCTGGTCGTACTGGATAACTGCGGTCATCGACCCGAGATCGAAAAAACCTCGGAGTTTTTGGCCGAGATTGCAAAATTTCTTGGCTGATCACAGCGGGAGGTGAGCCTATGCATATCATGTGGTTTACGGAGCGAGCGTACCATTACGACCCCGAAAAGGAGCCGCAAAAACTTCACGACTTTGAAACCGAAGTAATCCGCAACCGGAGTTTTTTCGGCACACGGAACTCTCTGTTCGACGCGAACCTTGGCTCCGAACTTCTCAACCAGTATCAGGACGAGAAGATTTAG